>PBNL01000045.1 GCA_002723115.1 Methanobacteriota archaeon
ATAGATTGGTTCCATTTCGTTATATGACTCATGAGATACCAATGATTTTTGCCCTAAACAAAATGGATAGGGAGACGGCAAATCCTAGGTCTGTTGTTAGAACAAACGACTACAAGTAAACGATTACCTAGCGCGACGTGATGCGGAATGGATGGGACCTATATATGAGTTTCACGGATTAACGGTGGATTGTATAGACAAGCATCAACCAAATAGTGAATCTAGACGAGAAGCATATAAGTGCGACATCACATTTGGTACAAACAATGAGTTTGGTTTTGATTACCTGAGAGATAATATGGCTCAAAGGCCAAGCAGCCTAGTACAGCGTCGTCATCACTATGCAATTGTCGATGAGGTGGATTCAGTTTTGATTGATGAAGCTAGAACACCTCTTATTATAAGTGGACCAACACCTAAAGGAGATGAACAGGAATTTGATTCACTGAAGCCTATGGTAGTGAAGCTTATTCAAGTTCAACAAAAAGCTGTTCAGGGTTTTCTGTCAGAGGCTAGAAAACTATTGGATGATGGGATTTCAAAACAAGAAAGAGAGGATTCAGGTTTAGCACTTTACAGAGCTTTTAGAGGATTACCTAAGTCCAAACCGTTGATTAAGTTCTTAAGCAACGACGGGATGAAGCAAACTCTTTTAGGAGTTGAGGGATATTACTTGGCTGACAATCAGAGAGAGATGCATAAGGCAGATGCTGAATTGTATTTCGTGATTGACGAGAAGAACAATCAAATAGAATTAAGTGAAAAGGGTATAGCCTTCCTTACTGAGGGAATGGAAGATGATGCGTTTTTTACAATGCCAGATCTAGCTACTGAATTAGTTACTGTAGATAGTTCTGAAGGAACTGATGATGAAAAACTTGCTAAGAAGCAAGAGATCATGAGGGACTACGGAGTTAAGTCTGCGAGAATTCACTCGATGAATCAGCTTCTTAAAGCGTATACTCTTTTTGAGAAGGATGTCGAGTATGTGATAATGGACAATAAGGTAAAAATTGTTGACGAGCAGACGGGTCGTATTATGGACGGTCGACGATACAGTGATGGTCTTCACCAAGCTATTGAAGCAAAGGAAAATGTTAAGATTGAGGCAGCTACTCAAACCTATGCGACTGTAACTCTTCAGAATTATTTCAGGATGTACCACAAATTAAGTGGTATGACTGGTACTGCTGAAACGGAGGCAGGTGAGTTTTGGGATATTTACAATTTAGATGTAAAGGTTATCCCCACGAATAGACCAATAGCCAGGAAGGATAAAGACGATTTAGTTTATAAGACAAAGAGAGAAAAGTACAACGCAGTTATTGAAGACGTTGAAGCATTAAGCAAGGAGGGAAGACCAGTATTAGTTGGAACGACTACGGTAGAGGTGAGTGAGCTACTTTCAAGAATGTTGGATATGAGGGGGCTTAGTCACCAAGTACTAAACGCAAAGCGTCACCAACAGGAAGCGGAGGTTGTAACAAAAGCAGGAGAACCAGGAACCATAACGATCGCCACAAATATGGCAGGGCGTGGTACTGATATTAAGCTAAGCAATGAAGTTAAGGATGCAGGGGGTCTTGCTATTATTGGTACTGAGCGTCACGACTCTCGTCGAGTTGACAGACAGTTAAGAGGTCGTTCAGGTCGTCAGGGTGATCCGGGATCTTCTCAATTCTACGCTTCATTAGAGGACGATTTGATGAGACTGTTTGGGTCGGATAGAGTTGCCAAAATGATGGATAAGATGGGGCATCAAGAGGGGGAAGTGATCCAACATAAAATGATTTCTAGATCTATTGAAAGAGCCCAAACTAAGGTTGAGGAAAACAACTTTGGGGTTCGTAAAAGACTTTTAGAATACGACGATGTAATGAATGCTCAACGTGAGGTGATTTACAAAAAGCGTCGTCACGCTCTTCATGGAGATAGAATCAGAACAGACATTGCTAACATGTTCTTTGAGCTTGTAGAGATGAATGTAGACATAAACCATGAGCACAAGGATTTCGAAAACTTCAAGTTGGGAATGCTAGCTCAAATGGGTATTGATTCTCCTGTTTCAGAAGAGCAATTCTTATCTGCTAAAGCGGACAATCTTATTTATGAGATTTACTCAAAAGCTGAAGAGAATTACAGAGCTAAATTGGATGAGCTAGCTACAAGAGCTCACCCTGTAATTAAAAGAGTATTTGACGATGAGTCAAATGACTTTAAGAGCATATTAGTTCCTTTTACTGATGGTAGAAAGACTATTCAGGTTAGCACAGATATTGAAGAAAGTGTTGCGACTGAGGCAAAGAGTGTCATGAAGTCTCTTGAAAAACAAGTCGTACTTGCAGTAATTGATCAGCATTGGAAGGAGCACTTAAGATCAATGGATGACTTGCGTTCAAACGTTCAGCACGCCCGTCATGAACAAAAGGATCCACTCCTTATATATAAGTTTGAATCTTACGAACTATTTAAGAAGATGGTAAGTAAGGTCAATGCTGAAGTTGCTTCCTTCTTAATGAAGTGCACTATTCCAACTAACCCCAACGAGCAAAAGATAAGCCAAGCACGTAGGGTGGAAAAGGCACCACAGGGTACGACATCAAAAGCGGGTGTTGAGAATTTGGCTCAACAGAATATGAGAAGACCTGCTAGAGGTGGACTTGCTCCTGGTAGAAGGCCAGCGAGACCACAAAAAGTTCAGCCTATTAGAACTGAAAAGAAGATTCAGCCTAATTCACCTTGTCCTTGTGGTTCAGGAAAGAAGTACAAGAAGTGTCACGGCAAATAAAGGTTAGGGGCCTTTACTTTAACATCTAACACACTCTCACATAGATCTGCGAATTCGATGCAGGTATAAGGTGTGTGTACACTATTGGTTTGGTGTACAAGGAAATAAAATGATTCTACTTTATTGGTTTCGCTCAACCAGCTCGCCCAATTTTTAAGTCTTATTGAATCAGAATCGTGACCATCATAACCACCAAATCTTACTATAACAAAAGGAGCTGTTACTTTCATATGTAGTGCATCACGCCTGCCTGCTGTGTCGCTTATGACTGATCCTATTCCAAGTTTGGCTAACTCATCCCAAATCCAATCACTTTCCTTATTGAACCAACTTGGATGTCTAAATTCAATAGCCATCTTTAAATCTCTTGGCCAAGCATCTAGATATCTAAATAATTTCTCAGCGTGATTTGACGAATATTGTGGAGGGAGCTGCAGAAAAGCGGGGCCTAGTTTTTTTCCTAGCGCAAGCATGCCCTCAATGAAATCATCAGTTGGACCATCACAATTATTGAATCTTCTATAATGTGAAATTATAGCTGGGAACTTAGGGCAAAACTCAAAATCCTCAGGCATTAAATCTGCCCATGATGCCATTTTATCAGGCGAGTAAATTCTGTAATGTGTAGCATTGAATTCTATATTTCCAAACTGCTTTCCATAATGAGCAGGCCAAGTTCTCATGGGATCCTTTTGGGGATAAACGGATCCACGCCATGGCCTAATCGTCCACATTGTGCCGCCTACAGAAATTTTGGGTTTAGAGAAATGCTCCTCAATTTTAAAATGTGACTGAGGCAAAGCCCAATCCATCCCTTTAAGTTCAGCTCTATCGACCTTTCCAAATTTCACTCTACAAACCTAAGGTGTTCACAGGTGAATTTAGATTTCAATTATAGATGATTAGTGCAAGATTAGCGCTGTGATAAAATTTTTGGGAGAGTTGGTGCTAGAGGCTGTAGTTCCGAGAACATGTATTACATGTTTAGAGCCTTTAGGTTTGAATGGTGGGGTATATGAATATTGTGATAAATGCACTTTGGATTGGTTTTTATTCGAATCAAACAATGTAAGCAGGGTATTAATATTGGAGAGGTTTAACTCTGTTTGGACTAAGGCGGGTTTCAGGATGAAAGAAGGCACCACCTTAGATTTAATTTATAAGTGTAAGTATTCAGGAAGACCTAAAATGCTGAAAGATCTGGGGAAGTGGGTTGCAAATCATCATCCTCTACCTCATGACGATGTTGTGTTAATTCCAATACCTCTACACTGGAAAAGAAAATTTAGAAGGGGATATAATCAAGCTGAATTGTTAGCAAGGGGCATGGGGGAAGTTTGGAATGTGGAGTTGGATTGTTGGTCTCTTAAAAGAGATATTCACAAAAAATCCCTTACGGGATCAGACAGAAGAGAGAGATCGAAAGATGTTGAAGAGGTTTTCTATTTCAACCCAGGTTACTCTGAAACTGAAACACCAGTTGTTTTGATTGATGATGTCCTTACAACGGGTGCTACACTTAGGACTTGTAGGAAAATATTAGAAGAAAATGGCAGGATTGTACTTGGTGCTGCAGTTCTTGCGTTAGCCTAGTTATAAAATCTATCTTTGGCGACCATGCCTCTAACATCAAATACCATAGCCCAAGTCGATTCATTGATTTCTTCGGAATCTAACAATGTGGCAAATATGGCAAACATCAGCGCTCATCTGATGACTGAAACTAATTGGCATTGGATAGGGTTTTATATTGTTGATGCTCTTCGTGACGAGTTAGTACTAGGGCCATTTCAAGGTCCAGTTGCTTGTACTAGACTGAAGAGAGGGAAAGGTGTTTGTGCAAAATCTTGGGAGACGAACTCTACAGTTGTCATACCTAATGTACACGAGTTTGAAGGTCACGTAGCTTGTTCTTCACTGAGTAATTCAGAGATAGTTATTCCTGTCAGAAAATCTGGTAGGGTAGTTGCTGTTTTAGATATTGACAGTATTGAATACGATGATTTTTCTAGCGATCAGCAAAGAATTTTAGAAAACATAGTCAAAAAATTGGAGGAGCGATGGGTAGATTAATTGTTCTTATTGCGATTGTGTTACTTGCATTTTCATGCGCACAGGTGGGTTTGCCAACGGGAGGAGAAAAGGATGTTACTCCACCCCAAGTATTGAGTGCTACTCCTTCTTTAGGCCAAACCAACATCCCAACCACACCCGGGGGGATGGTATCATTCGAATTCGACGAGTATGTAAATGTTCGCCAACTAAGTGCTCAACTTCTCGTGTCACCCCCACTCCAAAAACCTGTCGAATGGGTGATGAAGGGACAGACCGTATACTTTTTTTGGTCTGAAGAATTACAAAAGGATAAGACCTATATATTTCAATTTGGAGATGCGATCGTTGATCTAAACGAGGGCAATGCTGCGAGCGAATTGATGCATGCATTTTCTACTGGTGCACAAATGGATACGTTAAGTATTTCAGGTTCTGTTGTAGATGTGTTTTCAAATGAAAAGCAAAAAGGGAAAAGGGTGTTTGTGTATGATTGGGATGTGCCTGTAGATTCTATTTTGACGGGGTCTTTACCTCAATTTGTAACATCGACTGATGATGATGGAGCGTTTAAAGTAAGCTATATGCCGGAGGGTGAATACAGACTGCTGTCGATAGATGACGTTGATAGAAATTATGTTTGGACTGATGGAGAGGCGCTAGCTCTTTGTCCAAATAAGATAGTTCTGACTAAGAATGATACTTTGGAAAATGATTTGTTGATGCAAAAGACACATGACATCGATGTAAAGTATTTTGTAGGGGCTTCAAGAGATAGTTTGGGGTTGATAAAAATGGAACTGAGTGGGGAACTTGGGAGTATTGATGAAATAGAAGCACCTGGTTTAGAAAAGCACAATTCAGGAACAGATCTATGGATTTGGGGGCATCCTATTGATGTTGATCCAAGCACTATCATTTGGAAATCTGCGGACACGTTAGTTGTTGCTGATGAAGAGCCTATTGACCTTGTTGATTTCAAATTTGTTAAAGGACCTGAAGGGAAGCAGGTATCTGGGTCGACTGCTAAGTTTGAGTTTTCAAGGCCTGTTACGTTTTTAAAGCCAAACCTTATGAAGCTCACTCGAGGGGATAGTGTTGAGGTTGAGATTAAAGGGGTGGCGATATCTGAGGAGAATCCGTTTGAGATTGAGGTCGAGGCGTCGTTTGGGCGGGGCGATGTTGTGGAGTTCACAATGTTGCCAGGATCGGTTGAGGGGCAGGGGCGTCAGTTTTTGTCCGATACGCTGAAGTCGAAGTGGTCTACTTTTAAATTGAGCGAGCTTTCCGAGCTTGTTGTTAGTGTTGATGCTGAGGGGTGGCTTGAGCTGATTTCAGCAAATGGGACAGTGGTTAAGGTGGTGGATTTAGAGAGAGGAATGGAGCCTTTGCGTTTCAAGAATTTGACTCCAGGTTCGTATGCTCTGAGATGGCTTGGTGATCCGAATTCGAATGGAATGTGGGACGGGGTGAGTCTTGAGGATTGGAGATTGCCAGAGCCGGCAAGGGTGATGCCTTCTAACATTAAGGTTAGGGCAGATTGGACTCACGAAGTGAGTTGGGATGTGTACGAGTAATTACTCGTTTATCTCCAAGAATTTTTTAACCGACTTGAGGGAGCCAAACACAACTAAAGTGTCAGTTTCGCGAATTTTAGTATCGGGCTGAGGAACACCTATAATGTGCTCATTTATGGTCTTTTGACCATTTTCTTCCTCCTCGAATTCTCTTCTAATTGTGATTAGTCGCAATTCGTATTTAGAGCCCAAAGAAATTTCTCTTAAAGATCTTCCCCAGCAATTTCTTGGAGCTTTGATTTCAGCTATCTCGTACTCGTCAGGTAGCTGAAGGAAACCCATGATGCTTGGATTGATAAGTCTTTCTGACACTACAGATGCTACCTCACTTTCAGGGCTAAGAATTTCTTCAACACCAAGTGAACTTAGAATTCTCTGCTGGTTAGCATCGTTTGCTCTAACGATAATTCTGGGTATTCCTAAGTCAAGAAGATTAAGAGTCGTTAGGACTGTTGCTTCAAAGTTTTCGCCTATTGCAACTACTGCTGCGTCCATGTCTTGAACGTTTTGGCCTAATATAGCCTTCTTATCTGTAGCGTCTAAAGTGACTGCTAAAGCAACCTCATCCTTCAGATTCTCAGCCCTTTCAGGTTTTGAATCAAAAGTGAAAACTTCGGCACCTCTCTTTGCCAGCGAAAGAGCAATTTGAGTCCCATATCTTCCAGTTCCAAAAACTGCGAATCTTGACTTTATCATGTTGCTAATTTATAGAGTCTTGAAGAATAAGCCCAAACCTAGCGATATCCTCAAATGAATTGTAAAGAGGGACTGGAGCCATTCGGATAACAGCAGGCTCTCGCCAATCAACGATTACTCCATTTGCAGATAATTTTTCGAAGAGTTCGCGCCCCTGACCGTGTGCAACAATGCTGAGTTGGCAGCCACGTTCAGAATGATTTGAAGGAGTGATGATTTCGAGATTTGTGCTTGTTGCTTCGGCAACTTTTTCAATTGTTTGTTCGAGGTAATCAGTAAGCCTCAAAGCTCTTTCTCTCAACACATCCATTCCTCCAGCGTCTTCAAATATTTTGAGAGAAGCCAGGTGTATTGCCATGTTCAATACTGGGGCATTGCTCATCTGCCATGATTCAGCTGTACCCATGCTTAAATAATCTGGGTCCATCTTGAATCTGGTTTCCTTATCGTGTCCCCACCAACCCTCAAGTCGAGGAAGCCCAGCATTGTGATGCTTTTCATGAATGAAAAGCCCACCTACAGAACCTGGACCAGAATTCAAGTATTTATATGTACACCAACAGGCAAAATCCACTTCCATTTCATGGAGTTGTAACGGAACGTTACCCGCTGCGTGAGCAAGATCAAATCCGCACATTGCACCAACGCCGTGAGCCGCATCAGTGATTGCCTTAAGATCATGAAGCTGTCCAGTATAATAGTTCACTCCACCCATCATCACAGTTGCAAGTTTCTCGCCAGCCCCATCAATAGCACTCAATACGTCTTCAAGACGTATTAGATTTTCACCATCTCTTGGAGCGATCTCGATTAAATCAGTATCGGGATTGCCGCCGTGAAAAGCGATTTGGCTTAGTAGAGCATACCTATCAGAAGGGAATGCCTTTGCCTCGCAAATGATTTTTTTTCTCGATCCTTGAGGATTGTAAAAGCTAACCAGCAAAAGATGAAGATTAACTGTAAGCGCATTCATAGCGACTACTTCTGAGGGTTTGGCTCCTACAATAGCAGCTAGTTTTTCAGAGAATAATTCGTGATAATGCATCCAAGGATGTCTAGCCCTGAAGTGTCCCTCTACACCGTGTTCTGCCCAATCATCAAGCTCCACTTGCAAAGCTTCCTTTGCCGACGTAGGCTGCAATCCCAAACTATTTCCAGTAAAGTAAAGTGCATTATAACCGTTGTGCTGAGGGAAAATAAATTGCTCCCTGAATCTGCTCAACGGATCAGCAGCATCGAGTGCCTGCGCCTCAGAAATCGAAATTTGACTTTGCATTTGATGTAAAGATTGAGGCAAATTTAAGTTAGTCGCAAAGAACAAATAACTGAAGGAGTAGTAATCCGTCTAAGAGGATGCTGTAGTACCATTCGCCGCGGTAGGGTTTGTAAACTATTGGGTTCAAAAAAACCACAGTAAAGATTGCGTGTAATGCCAATAAATTTTCTCCCATCATAGCCCAAACCACACCAGCACCCATCACCAAAGCACACGCAACCCACAGCGACCTCACCACACCCCAAACCATAGGAACAGTCCTCATCTCTTCCCAGTCCACATTCAAGTCCCTCACATCAAATGGAATGGTCAAACCTGCGATGTAGAGCACCCTTGCAGCACAAACCCAACTCCACTCACCACCACCCACCATCATCACCGGAAGCACCACAGTAGCCCCTCCCCAAACCAAGCTCAACATAGGCAACTTCATCCCCGCCCTCTCCCTCAACGACTTCCGCCCCGGCAATATCGCATACCCCAGTCCCGCTCCCCCGAGCCCGGCGAGCAAAACCAACGTCTCCACATCAAACATCGACCACACCTGTGTTATCACGGCCACCCAAATCAGCCCCCACCCTAAAATCAACCACCCCCCAAACTTCAGTAAGTACTCCAACCGCTCGGCTGGCACGCCTGACGGCGAGGTTTGGGCTTTTATATAACGCTGAATAGAATAACCCAAACCGGTGCAACACCCAACAAACCCAGCGACCCCTAAATCCACCTCAAGATCGAGCGCCACAAATACAGCAACAACACATGCTACAGACCCCAAGGCTATGAGCAAATGCGAGAAGCCTAAGAACCTAACAATCAAGTCTGAGACTTGTGAGGAAAAAGTCATGGAACAAAGGTGAGAAATTAATGGCTGAAGATATCTTTGTGCTTTCTTTTATAGAGTATGAAAATTGGAAGTTTTGCCTCAAGGCATATGGGTCCTCGTTTAGAAGACCAAAGCTCAATGCTATCAAGCATCGGTTGTAGCTCGATTGATGAACTCATCGACAAGACTATTCCGTCTGCAATACGTCTACGTGAGCCACTTGATCTCTCTGATGCGATGACTGAAAGTGAGTACCTAGAACACTTGGATGAACTCGCTTCTAAAAACGTAGTCTACAGGAACTATATCGGAATGGGTTATTACCCAACCGAGGTTCCATCTGTGATTCGCAGAAACGTACTTGAAAATCCAGGATGGTATACGGCATACACACCGTACCAAGCTGAAATTTCACAGGGCAGACTTGAGGCACTTTTGAACTTCCAAACCATGGTAAGCGACCTAACTGGAAAGGAGATTGCCAATGCATCACTTTTAGATGAAGCGACAGCGGCAGCAGAGGCCATGGCTATGCTATTCTCGTCTCGCCCCCGTGCTCAAGCAAAAGCTGGGGCAAACACTTTCTTAGTAGACACTGCTGTTTATCCTCAGACATTTGCTGTGATGCAGACAAGGGCCAAATCCCTCGGCATCAACATCATTGAAAAGCCCCGCACAGAGTGGGAATTTTCAGAGGGCATGTACGGTTGTTTAATCCAATACCCTGATGGAAATGGAGAGGCAACAGACCACACAGTTCTTGTTGCAAGGGCTCACGAAGCTGATGTAAAAGTTGTGATGGCGACGGATTTAATGGCCTTACTTATGCTTAAGAGTCCAGGCGAAATGGGAGCCGATGTGGTAGTGGGATCTTCGCAGAGGTTTGGTGTACCCATGGGTTATGGTGGACCTCATGCCGCTTTTTTTGCAGCAGACGAAACTTATAAGAGAAACTTCCCAGGCCGAATTATTGGAGTAAGCGTTGACCGTCATGGAGATCCAGCAATAAGGATGGCTCTTCAAACTAGGGAGCAGCACATCCGCCGCGATAAGGCAACTTCAAACATCTGCACAGCCCAATCTTTACTAGCAGTTATGGCGTCAATGTATGCAGTATATCACGGGCCCAAAGGTCTTCGCAACATTGCAGAGCGCATACACAAACGTGCAAAATCATTTGCAACTGCTTTAGGCTCAAACGACAGATTCGAAGTCGTAAACAAATGCTATTTCGACACACTGAAAATCGCTGTAAAAGGTGGCCCCGATGAAATAAACGCACTTATAGCTAGAGCGCGTGCAAAGAAAATTAATATCCGTTACTACAATGACGGAGAGCACGTTGGAGTCAGCTTAAACGAGCGCACTAACATCGAAGATCTTCAAAATCTGTGTAACGCATTTGGTGTACCACTTATTAGAGGAGTAGAGATAAGCAGAGAATTTATAGGGGCTCTATACAGAGACGTAGATTACCTAGATCACCCAGTGTTCAATAGCCACACTTCTGAGACTGCTATGATGAGATACATCAAGCATCTTGAGAATAGAGATTTTTCACTTGTACATGGAATGATCCCTCTAGGGTCGTGTACTATGAAGCTAAATGCTGCGACTGAATTGTTGCCAATAGCTTGGTACAAATTCGCAGAACTGCATCCTTTCTGTCCACCTGAACAGGCAACGGGAATGATAGAAATTCTTCAAAGCCTCGAAGCAGACCTTGCGGAGATCACAGGTTTTGATAGGGTAACACTTCAACCAAACTCAGGTGCAAACGGAGAATACACTGGAATGTTGGTAATCCAAGCCTACCACCAAAGCAGGGATGAAGGACACAGAAACATCTGTCTAATTCCAGCTTCAGCACACGGAACAAACCCTGCATCTGCAGTGATGGCTGGCCTCAAAGTTGTCGTTGTAAAATGTATGGACAACGGAGACATCGATCTAGTCGATTTAAAAGCCAAAGCCGAAGAACACAGCGACAACCTCAGTTCTATTATGATTACCTACCCTTCAACTCATGGAGTATACGAGGAGGGGATTTTAGAAATCACGGAAACGATCCACAAACACGGAGGCCAAGTCTACATGGACGGAGCCAATATGAATGCTCAAGTTGGAATCACTAGCCCTGGAAATATCGGTGCTGATGTTTGTCATCTAAACCTTCATAAGACATTTTCAATTCCACACGGAGGTGGAGGCCCAGGAATAGGTCCAATTGGAGTTGCAGCACACCTAAGCAAATTCCTTCCCGGCCATCCAATTGTACACAAGGGAGGAGAGGATAGTATTTCACCTGTGAGCGCAGCACCTTATGGCTCTGCTTTGATAGGTCTGATCCCTTATGGGTATATAAAGATGCTTGGCGGAAAAGGAGCCAAGCAGGCAACCGAAGTTGCTATTTTAAATGCAAATTATTTGAAGAATAGACTTGAGGGTGAATACGATATTCTTTACCAAGGTGAAAACCAAACCGTAGCCCACGAAATGATTGTGGACTGTAGATCATTTAAATCATATGGTGTAGAGGTTGCGGACATTGCAAAGCGACTAATTGATTACGGATTTCACGCCCCAACAGTTTCATTTCCTGTAGCAGGAACTCTTATGATTGAGCCAACTGAAAGTGAATCATTAGATGAGCTAAACAGGTTTGCTGAAGCAATGCTCTGTATTCGCGAGGAAATCAGGTCAATAGAGAATTCGGAAGTAGATCCAGAGGACAATGTCATTAAGATGGCGCCACACACAGCTAAGGAAGCAACCGCAACGGAGTGGACTCATCCATATTCAAGAGAACAAGCGGTATATCCGGTTAAGGGATTATATGTAGATAAATTTTGGGTTCCAGTTGCAAGAGTAAATGATACTCATGGAGATAGGAATCTAATATGCTCATGTCCCCCAATTACTGACTTTATAGAGGATTAGGGTGTATACAATCATTCTTCGCTCTATATTTGTAACCCAATCTCGTAACAATAATCATAAATAGCTCAATATGAAGCAAGTATACTTTTTTCTAACTGCAATGTTAGTAGGGACATTTGCAACCGCTCAAAGCCTTCAGCCGGTAAATGCGGCGAAAGACAAATTGTCTTTCAACAAAGCGTCTTACGCTCCTACACAAATAGATCGTGATGCTTTCTGGACTCATGACTGTAATTCTGCAAACTGTTCAGACTGGGTGTTTGACAACGCAGCTGATGAAGTTGGTGCTCCTTGGACGGATATTGACATCAATTTTGAGTGTGCTACAGCAGGCCCTTCAGGTCCTTACAACCAGTGGGCTGGAGGAACAGGCGACGGTTCAGCAGCAAACTCGATGAATTCTTCTACTTCTGCTAATGGTACTTTGATGGTTGATTCAGATTTATTCGGTGCCGATGCAGGATACGATGCTGCATGGGTAGAGAATTGCTGGGTTACTACTGCAAATCCAATCGATTGCTCTGTTGAAGAATTCGTTAGTATCTCAATTGAGACTCGTTACCGTTGCTGGGATAACGGTTCATCTGATGATTCAGAGAAATGTTTCATCGAAATCAGCCGTGACGGTGTAAACTGGCCTGACGTTAGCACTCTAACTGTTGAAGAAGGTACTGTAGATTACGGTGCTGGTCCAGTACAGAGTCGTTGGGAAGTATTTGAAGGATACGGAACAGGCGACGGTTCAGACAACCCATCTCTTTTAGAGTTCGACATTACTGAAGCAGCAGGTAACCAACCAACAGTATACATTCGTTTCCGTTGGTCAGGTACTTGGGGATACAGCTGGGAAATCGATGATATCCAGCTATACCCAACTCCTGAAAACGATACTCGTATTGACAACTACGCTTCATACACAGATTACGAGCGCACATTTGTATACGAGTACGGTGCTTGGGAACAGTCACAGATTCCTGCAGACCTACAAGCAGCTGTAAAAGCATACAACGTAGGTTATGCTGAGCAAACTGGAGTAACTCTAGAGCTTGATGCAAACGGAACAGTAGACGGTTCTGACGCGATCACGCTTGCTAACCAACAGAATGATACTCTTGCAGTACCATACCAGCCAGCTGGTGTTGGAACAGTAAACTTAGCATACACTCTTTTTGCTGACGCTGATGATGAAAATCCTGGAAACAACACTCTAGAGCAGAGCTTCGAAGTAACTAACCTTACTTTTGGACGTGATGATGGTAACGCATACATCTCTGCACCATCAGATGGTACAGACGATTACATTGCCATGTCTCTTTACGACATTGTTGAAGACGTTACTATTTACGCAATCGACGTTGCAATTATGGACGGATCAGAGTCATTCACTCCTATTGTTGCTCACCTTTTTGACGGAACGGAGGATACATTCCTTGACGAGCAGTACGGTGGTATCATCGTAAGTTCTCAAGAGTACGATCTTGTACCTGGCAACACAAACGCTGAAGGTGAAGCGGTAACAACTTGGTACCACTTTATCCTTAATGAGCCATATGAGGCTTCTGCAGGAGACTGGCTAGGTGCTGGTTTTGAGCACTACGGTGGTGCAAACGTTCAGTATGGTGAGTCTAAGTTTACTCAAGACCAAACAGCATTTATCTATGGTCCTTTCGGATCGGGTAGTGTTTACGATTGGTACTACACTAATGACGTACCAATGATCCGTTTAAACTTCGACGCAAATGTTACTGAGAATGTAAATGAAGTAGCGAATACTCAAGGATTTGAGATGTTCCCAAGCTTCCCTAACCCAACAAACGCAGTAACAACTGTTAAGTTCAATCTTGACAACGCTTCTGACGTTAGTTTCGAAATGCACGATATTACAGGTAAGGTTGTTTACAGCCTTGACATGGGCACTCAAGCTCCAGGTATGAATAGCATCACAGTAGATGCTTCAGACTTCGCTGCAGGTGCATACACTTACACACTTACTGTAAACGGTGAGCGTGCTACAGACCGCCTAATGGTTAAGTAATAGTAGATTAAACTTTTAGAAAGGAGGAGAACACATGATTCTCCTCCTTTTTTTTTGCGTAATTTGGTCGCCTAAATAAATTCTAGACATGAAACACTTGACTTTAACTCTTGTTGCAATGAGCATTTTTGCTTTTGCATCAGCTCAGAGAGTAAATGACCTACACACATTTGAGCACACATTAACAAAGGCCTCTGTTGAAGAGCTAACAACTTCACGCCTTTTAGGCGTTGAAGCTCTTGCAAATCAACGTGGAGGTGGAGCATTACTATTTGAAGAAGATTTCTCAAATGGATTTGCTGGATCAAACGGTAATGGCGCATGGACTACATCTGACAACGCTGGGGACAGTGCTTGGGTATATGTAGGAACAGACGGAATGGGCACTTACAGCAGTGGTGCGGCTTCGAATGCTACTCACCCTGCAGGAGAATACTCAACGAACATTGGTTCTCTTGAATCAGAGACAGCAGATAATGGTTGGATGATTTTTGATTGTGATTTTTACAACACTCCGATTTCAGAAGGATACCAGGACACAGATGGTTCACTTACAAGCCCTGTCATTGATTTTTCTGATGACGGTTCTGTGATTTTAAATTGGACTCAATATTTCCGTTACTGTTGTTACCCTTACGCACCAATTTATGTAGAGGTAACAAATGATGGTGGAACTACTTGGACGACATTTGACGCTCACGGTTCTTTTATCGAGGCTGCAAACACCGCTTCAGCGAATCCACTTCCAACTTCACTTGATATTAGCTGTGTAGCTGCTTACCAATCTGAAGTACAGTTCCGTTTTTCATACATGCAAGCGCCTGAAACAGGAAACGCATACAGTCACTACTACTGGGGAATCGACGATGTTAGTGTAACATCAAACCCTAATGCTAATGACCTTGAAATCGTTCAACTGACAAATAATGACATCTGGAACGTTTGGGAGTACAGAGTAACTCCAATGGAGCAGAGATATGCTGCTGCAGATGGCGGTGTACTCGCTGGTGTTCTTTACCGTAATAGCGGTACTGAGAATGGAGACAATGTAGATATCATCGTTGAGATTCTAGACGAAAGCGGAAGTACAGTACTAAACACTACTACTGAAACTATTGAAGTTGCATATTCTTTTGCAAACGCAATAGATTGTCCAGCAAATGCACAAGACACGATTTACATTCCTACAGGATGGGAGCCGTCGTCAACAGGCAATTACATTTTAAGAGCAACTATTGATGCAGGAGTAGAAGACGCTACACCAGACAATAATGTACTGTCTAAAGTGATAGTATTCTCTGATGACGAATATGGTCACGATGATGAAGCAGAACTTTCTACAGAGGTATTCCCTCGTGAGTCTGAATCAATTTCAGGATACTACGATCCATCAGGTCAAGGTAATTTCTACCACACTGTAAACGGAGGTTCTACTGCTTATGGTTTGACAGTTGCATTTGGTGAGAGCTGCGGTACTAATATTGATGGCGAGGTTGCAGAATTAGAATTCGAATCACGACTTTATTTCTACGATGGTTCAGTAGGAATTACAGATAGCCCATTCGAGAGCACTTTCTGGACATTCGATCCTAACTGGGCTGGTACGACTCAGTACCTTCCGTTCGAGGATCCAATCGAACTTGATGCAGAAGCAGTTTACTTCGTTGGCGTGATTGCTGAGTACGAAAGTGAAGGAGCACTTACAGTGTCTGTTCAACCAGATAGTGATACTGACAACTCTACGGGTGAGTATAATGTAACTGGAGCTGGAGACTATGTTTGGTTTACGTCTCAAACATACACTCCTGGTGTTAGATTAATTTTAAGTGAAAGAGTTGGCATCAATGAAATTGCGAATGCAAATGGTGTGACTCTACTTCAAAACCGTCCAAACCCTGCGTCGAACACAACAACATTCGCGTTCGAGTTAAGCACAGTTAAGGACATTCAATTTGAGATTCGTGACCTAAGCGGAAGAGTTATTACTTCTATGGATAAGGGAACACTTGGAGCAGGTAACCATACAATCGATTTCGATGTAAACGGATTATCTAGCGGTATGTACACTTACTCTTTAATTGCTAATGGAGTATCTGTAACTAAGAAAATGACTGTTAAGTAATTGATCTAACAGATTGATTATTAAAGAAAAGCGACTCTTCGGAGTCGCTTTTTTTTATTTTCACTACTTTCGCAGAATGGGACTCAAAGCATCACTTAGCAAACCATTCGCGAGAGCGGCAATGGTAGAACTTAGAATGCGCACAGCTCAGCCCGGAGTAGCGCAAATCAAACAACTAAACGAAATACTGAAATTTGCTGAAAAAACATCTTTTGGTAAGGACCATAATTTGAGAGAGGGAATGAGTCTGGAATCATTTCAGAAGAACGTACCTGTAAGAGATTATGAAGGCATAAAAAAGTATGTCGATAGGGCAGTAAAAGGTGAGGAGAATGTACTATGGCCAGGAAAGCCAATGTACTTCTGCAAAACAAGTGGGACTACATCAGGAACTAAATACATTCCCATTACTGAGGATAGTCTGCCTAATCATTTAAATAGCGCACGTAATGCATTACTTGGTCAAATAGCTGGATCTGGTAATGCCAATTTTGTAAGTGGTAAAATGATGTTCCTCCAGGGGAGCCCAGTTTTAGAAGAAACTAAGGGTGGAATTCCTCTTGGAAGATTGTCGGGAATTGTCGCTCATCACGTGCCAAATTATCTTCAGAGAAATAGATTGCCTTCGTTAGAAGCAAACAGCATAGAGGATTGGGAGAAGAAGGTGACTGCAATTGTAAAAGAAACTGCAGATCAGGATTTGCGTTTGATTAGCGGAATTCCGACTTGGGTTCAAATGTATTTCGAAAAGCTTTTAAAGCACACAAAAGCTGAAACTGTTCAAGATGTATTTCCTAACCTGAGTTTATTTGTTCACGGCGGCACTTCATATGCGCCATACGCTGAGCGATTTAAGCAGTTGTTAGGATTTGATATTGATAGAGTAGAATTGTACCCAGCATCAGAGGGCTTTCTTGCATATCAGGATAAACCTGGAGTTGATGGAATGCGTTTAAATATTGCTGATGGAATTTTCTTTGAGTTTATTCCAGCAGATAAATATGGTGAAGAAGACGCTCCGAGGTTAACAATTGATCAAGTAGAACTTGGGGTGAATTATGCAATTATTATCACAAATAAAGCGGGTCTTTATGCTTATGCTATAGGTGATACAGTAAAATTTGTCAGTGACGACCCATATAGAATAATCGTTACTGGAAGGATTAAACACTTTATTTCAGCTTTTGGTGAGCATGTAATAGGCGAGGAGGTAGAATCATCTATAGCTGAAGTAAATGAAAAGCACGGAGCTGTAGTTAGAGATTTTCATTTGGCTCCTGAAGTTTCACCTAAAAAAGGACTTCCTTATCATGAATGGTTTGTAGAGTTCGAGACTAAGCCTAAGTCGATGAAGGATTATTCATCTGATTTATGCGCAGCCCTTCAGTCAAAAAACACGTATTACTCTGACCTTATTAAAGGAAAGGTGATTCAAACAGCAGTAGTAAAGGTCGTAAAGAAAAACGGATTTAATAAGGCTATGGCTGCTATTGGAAAATTAGGAGGCCAAAACAAAATCCCACGCCTTTCCAACGACAGAACATTCGCAGATCAACTATGAAATTAGTTGCTCTAACTGGTGGCAGTGGATCTGGAAAATCTACAGTTCTGAATGGATTAGTAGAGCATTTTGGACAGAGAGCTTCTATACTTTCTTTGGATGACTATTATCGACCTAAGGAAGAGCTTCCTGTTGATGAAAACGGCGAAACAAATTATGACGTTCCACAGGCGATAAATCACGCTGACCTATTCCGTGATCTAAAGACATTGTTGAGTGGAGAAAGTGTGAGTCTCAAAACTTACACCTATAATAAGGACTTAATGAAGTCGGAGATAATTACTATTGAGCCGTCTGAATGGATGATAGTTGAGGGGCTTTTTGTCATGCACGACGAGAATGTAAGAAGCTTGTTTGACCTTACAGCATATATTGATGCTGATCCAGCGACTAGACTAGAAAGGAGAAAGTATAGGGATGAAACGGTAAGGGGATATAGCCCCAAAGAAGTAGAATATCAATGGACGAATCACGTTAGGCCTGCGGACATAGAGCATATTGAACCTTGGAAGGAAAAGTGTGATATTGTGATAGATAATGAAAGTGATTGGTCAGAGGGTTTGGCCCAATTAATTAAACTGATGGATAGATGAAAAAAGCATTTACAATTCCCACATGTAAAACATGCCAAAGGATTTTTGACGACCTCGCGCCTGAAGGTAAAAATTGTGAGATCATCAACATTAAGGAAAGTGGTATAAGTGCTAAAGACCTTGATTCCATGAAAGAATTAGCGGGTTCATACGAAGCGTTGTTTTCTAGACGAGCGATGAAGTTCAGGAGCATGGGTTTGGCAGATAAAAACCTGTCAGAAAATGACTACAGAACATTGATATTAGGGGAATACACCTTTCTTAAACGACCTGTATTCTTGTTTGATCATGCTGTAACAGTCGGCTCTCGTAAAGTTGAGGTTGAAAGGGCAAGAGAGCTTCTTGGATAAAACTTCAAAATATGCGCATCTGGCACTCTTTTCAGTGGGTGTCATTTATGCTTTAAACTATTTTATTGCAAAAGGATTGATGCCTGATAAAATCGGGCCGTCTGGATTTATTGCATTGAGAGTGGTTGGTGGTGGATTGCTGTTTTGGGGCGTTAGATTCTTGTCTAAAATTGAGAAAGTAGATCGGGGAGATTTGCTCAGACTAGCGTTGTGTGGGTTGACTGGAGTTGCGATAAATCAGCTTTGTTTTTTTAATGGATTGTCATTGACGAGTCCTTTACATGCGTCACTTATAATGACCATCAACCCCATTTTTGTTTTAGTGGCTAGTGCTTTGATTTTAGGATCTTCGATTACAACCCGAAAACTCTTAGGTATCGCTCTTGGTGGAGCAGGAGCAATCTTGTTATTACTGAGCACGACCTCATCACCATCTACAAATGGCCCAAACTTCATTGGCGACATCCTCATTTTAATCAATGCCCTGTCATACGGAGTTTACCTGGTTGTCGTAAAGCCTTTGATGCAGAGATACAGACCGATCACAGTAATTTCTTGGGTGTTTTTATTTGGGGCACTTTTCGCCGTGCCATGTGGTGTAGGAGAGGCAATGGCAATTGATTGGGGTCGCTTTTCTATCAGTGATTGGCAAGGCGTTTTATACGTTGTGATTGGCACGACATTTCTTGCTTATTTGCTGAACATATATGCTCTTGGAACTGTTGAGCCTACAGTAGTAAGCATATATATTTATTTGCAGCCCATTATAGTGACTGTGTTGTCGGCGGTTTGGGCTTATGGAGACTTAAACCTAAAAACTCTAGGTTGTGCAGCATCCATATTCACAGGAGTATGGTTAGTGAGCATCCCAAAAGGTTACCTATCTAATAGGATTTAAGTGTAAATTGCTACATGGCAATTCGTAAACCGTTTAATCTGACTAAGTGGGTTGAAGAAAATCGTGATCTTCTAAAGCCTCCAGTTGGGAATAAAAATCTATACGTAGACAGTGGCGATTACATCGTTATGATTGTCGCTGGTCCCAACGCTCGTAAGGACTACCACTACAACGAAACGGAAGAGCTTTTTTACCAACTTGAAGGAAACATAAATGTCCGAATTCAAGAAGACGGTAAGGCAGTTGACAATCCTTTAGGACCTGGAGACATGTATTTGTTACCTGCAGGTGTGCCGCATAGCCCAGGAAGGGAGGCGGGATCAATAGGCCTTGTGATTGAGCATAAGAGGAAGGGGACTGGTATGAAGGATGGATTGCTTTGGTTTTGTGATAATTGCAACAATAAGCTTCATGAAACCTATTTTGAGCTAACAAATATTGAAAAGGATTTCTTACCGCGATTCAAAGAATTCTATAATTCTAAAGACCTACGCACTTGTTCAGATTGTGGGCATGAAATGGAGGTTGACGATAGATTTAAATAGTTAATCTTAAAAGCAACCAATTCTATTTGTTACTAGTCTATAAATATGTCGAATAACACCCAGTATGTGAATATGAAGAATTTTCTATCTATTTTTCTTATTGCATTCATTGCACCTCTAAGCATTTTCTCACAGGATGATTGTTCACCTGAAATGGTGATGGATCTTGTAAACCAAACCCTTTTTGAAGGCGATGCTTCTTTGCCTGAAGATGCAGAAATGAATTTCTCTGTTAACGACGAAAGCGTTGACGGCATTGAAGGAGTTCTAGAAATTTTAGGAACCGACCTGGCAACAGATTACACTGTGTGCGTTGAATACACATCAGTAGAGTGCCCTGACCCTATTGTTGTTTGTGAAGCAACAAACTTCATCGATTTGCTTTTCGGAGGTGACGACTGGGGAGACGACTGGGGAGACGACTGGGGCGACGATTGGGGCGACTGGGGAGATGACTGGAACGACGATTGGAATGATAGCACTGACGGAAACTGGGACGACTGGGGTGACGACTGGGATGACTGGGGAGATGACTGGGGTGACGACTGGAACGACAGCACAGACTGGGACGGAAATTGGGACGGAAATTGGGACGACTGGGGTGACGACTGGGATGACTGGGGAGATGACTGGGGTGACGATTGGAACGATAGCACGGACTGGGACGGCGACTGGGACGATTGGGGAGATGACTGGGGCGACGATTGGGACGACTGGGGTGACGACTGTGACGACTGTGACGACTGTGACGACTGGGATGACTGGGATGACTGGGATGACTGGGGAGATGACTGGGATGACTGGGGTGACGACTGGAACGACAGCACGGACTGGGACGGCGACTGGGATGATTGGGGAGA
The DNA here is from genome assembly GCA_002723115.1 of Methanobacteriota archaeon. Taxonomy (GTDB): domain Bacteria; phylum Bacteroidota; class Bacteroidia; order Flavobacteriales_D; family Sanyastnellaceae; genus UBA974. Next base: position 21,120 of record PBNL01000045.1, read on the forward strand.
CGACTGGGATGATTGGGGAGACGACTGGAACGATAGCACGGACTGAGACGGAGATTGGGATGACTGGGGAGACGACTGGGATGATTGGGGAGATGACTGGAACGACGATTGGAATGATAGCACTGACGGAGACTGGGACGACTGGGGTGACAACAATGATGAAGACGATTACGATGGCGAAGGCCAAGTGTCATCTATAGAATCAGTCAACAGTGAAATCAACATTTCTTTATATCCTGTGCCAGCAAAGGATAATTTTACTGTTGAAGGCCTCCCAGAAGGGAACTGGGAAGCAATGATTTTTGACTCTTATGGTAGGATAGTTTCAAATCAGCTTATATCAAATTTCAAGAGAGTTGATTTAAGCTATTTAGCTAATGGATATTACACGATCCATATGTTAGAATTTACAGGAATCTCAAAGAGATTTGTAATACAGAAGTAAATCATCATAACATAGAAAGCCGAGGTATCTCTAATGCGGGTTAAGGCCTGTGTTAGAGATATTTTTGGTTTATAAAGCAACCCTTAACACTTGTATACCGTTATAAAACTGATCATCAAACATTTTATTATGAAAAAGCACCTCCTAACCATCCTCGCTTTTCTCTTTATTCCTTTCACTTATCATGCTCAAAATGACTGTTCATTAGACTTTGTGTTTGAGCTTATAGGTGGGATAGTTAATGTACAAGCAATTGAGTTTCCCGAAGGAGCTGAATTGGAATTTAACATTAACGGCGATGTGATAGAGTCAATTGATGATGCTATCGAAGTAGCTGTTATTGCTTTCTTTCAACCTGTAACTATCTGTGTGTTCTACACTAGTGATGAGTGTCCAGATGGTTTGGAATTTTGCGAAACGGTTGATCTTACAGATATCCTCGGAGGTGAGGAATGCATTAATATTTTACAAATAGACCCTAATGTAATTTGTGATCAAGATTATGCTCCTGTTTGTGGATGTGATGGAGTAACATATTCCAATGAGTGCAATGCATATAACTATGGTGGAGTAACTGAATGGACTGAAGGACCTTGCGATGTAGGGGGAGGAGACCAAGGCTGTATCGCACCAAACGGTGAATACTACCCTATAGGAGCAGAACTATCTATCAACGATTGTGAGTATATTGCTTGTGAGAGTCAAGGCAGCTGGTCAGATATTCAAGTAATTCCTGGATGTGGTGAGGTAGATTGTGTTGGAGCTTTGTACGGATCACAAACATCAAACAGTCTTTGTAGTTGGATTTTTGAAATTGAATCTTCAACAGAACTTACAGAAATTTTTTGGGATTTTGGAGACTCTTCTAATGAAGATGGAGGCATGGTTGCAGATCACACATATGCAGAAGATGGAGTTTATACTGTAACAGTATATGCTTGGTCTGAAGACTGTTTTCAGTTGATGTTTTCAACTGAAATTATTGCAATTGGCTGTGGTGGCGGAGAAGACCAAGGATGTTTCGACGAAGATGGAAATTTTTATCCTATAGGATCAGAATGGTACTTGACCGATTGTTCATTTATATACTGTGAAGGCCCAAACAACTGGTCAGATGTTATTGAAATAGCTGATTGTGGTGATCAAGGGTGTATTGGTGAGAATGGAGACTTCTATGATGTTGGCTCTGTGATAGGAGGAAGTGACGATTGGTGTGAGAATTACACATGTTCTCAAACAGAAGGAGGATTTGAGTTTATCCTTAATGCAGAATTATATCCATGGGAATGCAACATTGATCCAACCATAGGGTGTTGGACTGATGATGGAGATTTCTACCTTCCGGGAGAAATACTAGTATTAAGTGAAGACTTTTGCGAAAACTACACTTGTTCTTCTATAGACTTAATTGGAGTGCAATATGAATTTGTGCCAAACTGGGAAATCTACCCAGACTGTTTCCAAACAGAATGTATTGATGAATCCCAAATCAATGAAGAAACTCCTTGCCCGGAAGTGTACATGCCAGTTTGTGGATGTGATGGTGTTACTTATGGTAATGAATGCGAGGCAATGTTCTATGGTGGAGTAACTGAATGGACAGATGGCGAGTGTGAAGATGGATCAGCTGATTGTGAAATTTTCTATGAGTGGTTTATAAATCCTAATGGAGTCTTCATTGCTGAAGCTGGGGGCTATCCTGAAGGATCTGAAATTTCATGGTGGATTGATGGTGAAGAGTATGGAAATGGTGGTAACATGATAGAGTACTACACATCGAATCTTGTTGAACCATTTGACGTTTGTGTTGGTGGTGTATCAGCTGATTGTGATGGATTTGAATACTGCGAAACAATATTCCCAGTATCTACTGAATTTGGATGTCATGAAGGAGGTCAATTCTATCCAGTAGGATTTACGCTGTTTTTAAATGAATGCGAGTATGTCGTATGTGAGTGGATAGATACTTGGTCTGAGGTAATGGAGATAGACGATTGTAATGAGGACTGTATTGATGTGAGCCTCATTGATAACGATATGGGATGTTATGACATTTGGGATCCAGTTTGTGGATGCGATGGAGTCACATATTCAAACGAATGTTACGCGATGCACTACCATGGTGTAACAGAATGGACAGATGGCGAATGTGGCGACACTACTTTCGAATGTGAAATAGAAATGGAGGGTTGGTATCAAGGAAACTATGCAGTATACGAGGCATATAATTATCCTGAAGGAGTAAATCTACATTGGTTGGTAAATGGAGAATTTTACACAGATGGAGTTGGATTCATTGAATTGGACAACCTAGATTACTATGCATACTATCAAGATGGAATAGACATTTGTGTTGGCTATGCAACAGAGGATTGTGGTGAAGTTTATGTATGCGAAACAATCACATTCGGAGATAACCCAGATAACCCATGTACACTTGAATTATGGTCAGGAGTACAAGATGGCATTGCGATGTTTGAGGCTAATGACTATCCTGAAAATGCTGTTCTATTCTGGATGGTAAATGGAGAATACATAGAACATGATGGTCACTACTATGAGATTGATCTTAACCTTATTGATGTTGATGAACTTGAGGTTTGTGTAGGATATGAAACACCTGATTGTCCATATGGAGTGTTTGAATGCGCTGTGATTGAAATCGAAGGCGAAGGAGGGGATTGCCAAGGAGAATTATACGCAATTCCACCTAATTGGAATATGTGTGAATGGACATTTACAATTGAAGGCGTGTCTGGAAATACCATCGAAGTTGTTTGGGATTTTGGTGACGGAACTACAAGCGAGGGTACAGAATGGACGGCTTCCAATTATTACTCTGAAGATGGTATATACATTGTGACAGCAACATACTTTACAGCATCTTGTCCTGATGGAGAAACTCTAGTAATTACAATTCAAGTTGATGGATGTGATACATCTGTGGATGAGTTAATTGATGCTGATAGTTGGTCTGTTTATCCTGTACCTTCATCAGAGAGCATAACTGTAGCAGGATTGCCTTTAGGAGCTTGGTCAGCTAAGTTGTTTGATTCGACTGGACGAGCTGTTCTAGAAACGGATGTACAAAATGGTTCTCAGCTAGATATAAACAAGCTGAGGAGTGGTATGTACTCTATGCAAATTGTTGGACTTACAACTTCTGCAAAAAGAGTAATCGTACAGAGGTAAGGACTTACCTTTGCGAGGCACTAGAACGATCAATTAATGAGTTTTAAACGCCTTAACATTTGGACCGGATGGTCTGTTTGGCTAATTGCTACTGTAGTTTATCTATTAACTGTAGAGCCTACATCTAGCTTTTGGGATTGCGGAGAATTTATCGCATCAGCATATAAACTAGAAGTGGGGCACCCTCCAGGGGCGCCCCTCTTCATGTTACTTGCAAGATCGTTTATGGTCTTTGCCTCACCTGAAACAGCAGCCTACGCAGCCAATATATTGTCTGCTCTTAGTAGCTCGTTTACCATTTTATTCCTTTTCTGGAGTATTACTCATTTGGGCAGGAGATTTTTTGGAGGGTTTGAAAATGAGCCGTCTCAATCTGAGGCTATAGCAATTCTTGGAAGTGGTGTAATCGGAGGACTAGCATATACATTCTCAGACTCATTTTGGTTCAGTGCAACAGAGGGTGAGGTTTATGCTCTTTCATCACTTTTCACTGCAGCGGTATTTTGGGCAATTCTCAAATGGGAAAGAGTAGCTGATGAACCGGGATCAAATAGATGGCTAATCCTCATAGCTTATTTAATGGGGCTTTCTATTGGTGTTCACCTTCTTAACCTTCTTGCAATTCCAGCTATTGCTCTTGTTTATTTTTTCAAGAAATACGAATTCAGTATTCAGGGACTTGTTATAACAGGAGTAATTTCTGTGGCTTTACTTGGGTTAATCCAAATAGGAGTAATCCAAGGCGTTATTCATCTAGCCGCAAAAGTTGAGTTGTTATTTGTCAAAGGCTTGGGGCTACCATTTAACTCAGGGATACTATTCTACTTGGTTTCGTTGATAGCGGGCATTGCTTTTTTGGTATACTATTCTAGACAAAATGGGTGGTGGGCAATAAACACTTTGGTCTTATCTCTAGCAATGATTCTAATTGGATATAGTTCCTTTACAACCATTGTGGTAAGATCAAGTGCAAATCCTCCAATGGATGAAAATGATCCAGAGAACTTTTTCCAACTACTCAAGTATCTTAATAGAGAGCAATACGGTGATAGACCATTGTTGGTTGGTCAGTATTGGGATACTCCATTGAATTTAGAAAAGCAATACAAGGACGGATCTGCTACTATGGTTAAGAGTTATTCTGTGGTAGAAAAGAGAAGGTCTAGCAATAAATTCATCAAGTCGTTTAAGACTGAAAGAGGCGCAATCAACTTTATTGAAGAAAGTGCTAAAGAGAATTATGAAATAGTTGAGGATTACATTAATTCTGGTGAAAAGAAGGGGGCAATTCCCAACTATGATTCAGATTATACAATGTTTTTCCCTAGGATGTATTCTTCAGATGGAAGACATGTGAAGGAATACAGGAGATGGAGTAATTACAAGGGGATGAATGAATACCTAAAGTATACTAGTCCTTTTGCTGAAGGCCAAATGAGCAAGATGCAATTCATCATGCACATTGAGAACGATATCTTGAGTGGTGAACTTTCAAAGGTTGAGTTAGAGAGAAAGCTAAGCAAACTATTTAATTCATATGGACAAAGAGCGTCTGAAGATTACCAGGTAAGGTCTAAAACTGAAATTGTAGTTAGAGACCCACAATCTGGGACCATGAAGCTAGCCCCATTGACCGACCCAAGAGCAAAGGAGGCATTGACTGATTTAATAGTGAGCCAGCTAGAGAGTGGTTTGGATTATGGTAAACCATATGTGAAGAGATTAAATGCGCAAAAACGCTATTACGAACATCAGGCTGGCCAGGCTCAGGATTACCAATCTCAGCAGGCAGCTCTTTCAGGTCTTAACAATACACTCGATAAATTACAACCGACCCTCGCGGAGAATTTCAGGTACTTCATTGACTACCAAATGGGATGGATGTATTTCAGATACTTCATGTGGAATTTTGCTGGGAAGCAAAATGACGTTCAGGGTCACGGTTCTTTCCTAGATGGAAATTGGTTGTCCGGAATTGACGCGATTGATCAGTTCCGCCTTGGAGATAGAAGCGAGCTAACCCAAGAAATGAAGGACAACAAAGGATTGAACAAATTCTACTTCTTGCCATTGATTTTGGGCTTGATTGGACTCGTTTTCCAAGTCACTAGAGACCCACGAGGTGCCGGTGTAGTGGGTCTGTTGTTTATCATGACAGGAATTGCAATTGTGGTTTACCTAAACCAAACCCCAATGCAACCACGTGAAAGGGATTACGCATACGTAGGATCATTCTACGCCTTTGCTATGTGGATAGGACTTAGCGTAATTGCACTTTTTGAAGCAGCTAGAAAAAGCGATATCAAAGCCTTGATACAGGGATTCATCTATCCAGTTGGTGCTTGTGCATTATTTGCAATTATAGAAACCATTACAGGCACGCCAAACTATGTTTCGCTAAGCATTTTCTTCATGACTTTAATTGCTGCATTCCTTTACGCAATAGCATACGCAATGAAAGAACTTAAGCTGGAGGAACACATAAAATCGATTACCATAGCAGGCTTACTGCTCTTCGTTCCATTCTTGATGGGATTTGAGGGATGGGATGATCACTCCAGGGCACATCGTAGAACAGGTGTCGATTTTGCGAAGAACTACTTGAATTCACTTGATGAAAATGCAATTCTTTTCACCAATGGAGATAATGACACCTTTCCACTTTGGTATGCACAAGAAGTAGAGGGAGTAAGGACAGACGTAAGAGTTTGTAACCTAAGTCTTTTAAATACGGATTGGTATATTGACCAAATGCGACGCAAAGCATACGAGAGCGAACCTCTTCCAATTGCCATGAACGAAGAGCAGTATCGTCAAGGCACAAGAGACATCGTACTACTTAGACCAAGCGGTAATTATGTTGACATAGGCGAAGCATTCGAAACTGCATTAGACGATGATGTAAAGGAAACGTTTGGTTCTAAGAGTTACGCTTACCTTCCGTCAAACAAATTCAGTATACCAGTCGATACAGCTCACGTAAAAACACTTGGGTTTTTGAACAAGAATGAGCAGAATAATATGGTAGAAAAAGTTGAGTGGACTGTTTCAGACGCTGACGGCAAACCACTTCAATACGTACTCAAAAATCAATTAGCAGTACTTTCAATCCTTGCAAACAACAACTGGGAACGCCCGGTTTACTTTGCTGTAACTACAGGTGGTGATGCATACATAGGATTGCAGAATTACTTCAGGCTAGAGGGGTTGGCATATAGACTTGTTCCAATCAATTATCCTCCAAATTCTAACCCAAACATCACTGGAGGCATCGCTACTGATTTGATGTATTCAAATGTTATGGACAAATGGGAGTGGGGAGGAATGGATGACCTAGAACACGGCATCTACATGGATGAGAACAATAGGCGAATGGTAACTAATGTTAGGCTTCAAATGTCAAATCTTAGTGAAGCACTTATTGATGATAAAGATCCTAGAAGAGCACTAGATGTTCTTGACGAAATCTTAAGGGGCACTCCAAAAGAAAATGTTCCATTTACAAGAGTATTGATGCCAGTAGCAGAATCTTATTTAAAGATTGCAAATGGAGATACTTTGCTAACAGATTATGCAGACATTCTTTCAGATGAAGAAAGAGAAGCAGCATTGAAAACTGCAAAGGAGTTAACGGAAGATTTATTTAAGCAAGCTGAAGAAACAGTAGCTTATAGTTTGACACTTGATCCAGAGTATTTCGCTGCGATGGAAGAAGATAGACACCTTTCTCTTCAGGTTTGCGATAGGCTTCACAGACTTTTGAAGTACTACCATCCAGAGGATGAATACGCTGATGAATTAAAATCGCGCATTGATACAATTGATTCTCAGATTCAACAGTATCAGCGTATGATTGTAGATCTAGGATCATTTAATTTCTAATACTCAGATGACGAGAGTAGCTATTCTTGCGTCGGGCAATGGGTCAAACGCCCAAGCCCTTATCGATCATTTTAAAGAAGATGCTGAGATTGATATTACACTTGTTGGATCAAATCGCGAAAACGCAGCAGTTTTAGAAAAAGCTTCATTATCAGGAGTTGAAACTCTCTTCTTCTCTAAAGACCAAATGCATTCTGGCGACTTGCTTTCTAATCTCAAATCGAATAATATTGATTGGATTTTGCTTTCTGGATTCCTTTTAAAAATCCCTTCAGATCTCATCGAGTCTTTTGAAGGAAAAATCCTGAATATCCATCCATCACTCCTGCCCAAATTCGGCGGTAAGGGCATGTACGGGATGAATGTCCACAATGCTGTTTTTGATTCAGATGAAACTGAATCAGGGATGACCATTCATAAAGTAACAGAGAACTATGACGAGGGAGATATAGTTTTCCAAGTAAAGGTGGACATATCTCAATGTCATACCCCTGAAGAAATTGCTTCGAAAGTTCTAGCTTTGGAACATCACTATTACCCACGCATTGCTGAGGCAATGATAAAATCATAGGGATGGAATTTAATATGAACGAAATAATGAAGAGTACAATGGTGCTCTTTGCCGTTATCGATATCATCGGTTCGATTCCTGTTTTAATGGATGTTAAGAGTAAAGCGGGCAACATACATCCTGGACGAGCGACTATTGTTGCATTGGGTATAATGCTAGCCTTCCTATTTATTGGTGAAGGCATCATCACATTCCTGGGGGTAGACATAAACAGCTTCGCTGTTGCCGGTTCGTTTGTCCTGTTCTTTATGTCACTTGAAATGGTTCTTGGAATTGAGCTGTTTAAACAGGACACTTCTTCTATGAAAGCGGCTACAATTGTTCCAGTTGCATTCCCCATTATTGCAGGTGCTGGAAGTATGACCTCTATATTATCCTTACGAGCTGAATTCGATCAGATCAATATCACAATTGCGATTTTGATAAACGTATTGATGGTTTTCCTTGTCTTGAGATTCCTAGGCAAATTTGAGAAGATGCTAGGTGAGGGGGGGATTGCTGTATTAAGGAAGGTGTTTGGGATAATCCTACTTTCAATAGCAGTTAAACTGTTCACCTCAAACGTTCAACATCTTATATAAATGCCAAACGTAACCGTATACACAGATGGTGGCGCCAGCGGAAACCCTGGCCCAGGTGGATATGGCATAGTCCTTCTTTCAGGGAAGCACAGGAAGGAATTGAGTGGGGGGTTTAGGCTTACTACGAATAATAGAATGGAGTTGTTGGCGGTCATTATTGCCTTAGAAGCTCTTAAGTATGATGGAACAGATGTTACTATTTACTCTGATTCAAAATACGTGGTAGATGCAGTTACTAAAGGTTGGGTTTTTAATTGGGAGAAGAAGAATTTTGCCAAAAAGAAGAACCCTGACCTGTGGAAGCGATTCCTACAGATATATCCTAAGCACAATGTTGAATTTGTTTGGGTTAAAGGACACGCAGGAAACGAATTAAATGAAGTTGCAGATAGACTAGCAGTGTCAGCTTACCAAGTTGGCGTTTTAGAGGTAGATGAGGTCTATGAAGCAACCAATGTAGATTAACTTTGCGACGAATATTTTTCAAATGCGTACAGATTTATACCAAGGACACGATTACTTCAACATGAATGATCTTCTAACTGAAGAACATAAGTTGATTCGTGATACAGCCCGAGCATGGGTTAAGCAAGAAGTAAGCCCCATCATTGAAGATGCGGCTGAGAACTGTAAGTTCCCACAACACCTTCTTCCAGGATTAGGTGAGATAGGAGCTTTTGGACCATACATCCCAGAAGAATACGGAGGTGCAGGTTTAGATCAAATCTCTTACGGACTTCTCATGCAAGAATTAGAGCGTTGCGACTCAGGTCTACGTTCAACGGCATCGGTTCAGAGTTCACTTGTAATGTACCCTATTTGGAAGTACGGATCAGAGGAGCAAAAGCAGAAGTACTTACCAAAGCTTGCTACTGGTGAGTGGATAGGATGCTTTGGTTTAACAGAGCCTGACCACGGTTCTAACCCTGGCGGTATGGTGACTAGCTATGTTGAGGATGGCGATGACGTAATTCTTAATGGAGCTAAGATGTGGATTTCAAATGCACCATTTGCTCAGGTAGCAGTAGTTTGGGCTAAGAATGAGGAAGGAAGAATCCACGGTCTTATAGTTGAGCGCGGAATGGAAGGCTTCTCGACTCCTACAATGAAGGGAAAGTGGAGCTTACGTGCATCAGATACTGGCGAATTAATATTCGACAACGTTCGTGTACCTAAAGCAAACATCCTTCCTGGCAAGTCTGGTCTTGGAGGGCCTTTAGGATGTCTAGACTCAGCAAGATTCGGAATCGCTTGGGGTGCAATAGGTGCAGCTCTAGATTGCTACGATACTGCTCTTCGCTACTCTACTGAACGTCATCAGTTCGGAAAGCCTATCGCTGGCTTCCAATTACAACAGAAGAAATTAGCCGAAATGATCACAGAGATCACAAAGGCTCAACTTCTAACATTCCGCCTTGGCGAGTTAAGAAATGAAGGACGCGCTACAAGCGCCCAAATTTCAATGGCAAAGCGTAACAACGTGGACATGGCACTCAACATCGCACGCGAAGCTCGCCAGATGTTAGGAGGGATGGGAATCATGAACGAATACCCCATCATGCGCCATATGATGAACCTCGAATCGGTAATTACCTACGAGGGAACACATGATATTCACCTGCTTATTACAGGATTGGACGTAACAGGAGTAAACGCATTTAAGTAGTACTCCAAAAACAGACACAAACCCAAATCCAAAACAACCGCACGAGGCAATGAGTGCGGTTGTTTTGTGAGCAAAAATTCGTTTTAAGCTTGCTTATAAAAGGATGATTGCGAACAAAAATCAGTCAGCTAAAAAGCTGGCTGTTGTTTTTTGGTTTAGGTTTGAAGGACTAAATAAAGGGAAGAACTACACAAACAGAGATTACTATAAAACGTCATTCATGTAACGTCGCAATGTAGAGCAGATCATGTGTTCCCTCGTAGGTAATTACCGTCAAACCCTCACCGACCCGCGTAGCGGGGAGTTAACATGACGAGTGTTTACTCCACCTCACTCCCCATCCCAAATAAATGGGTACTTCTTCCTGAAGTCGTCCAACACAGTTCTATCACACATCAATTCAACAACAGGCCCTTCACTCAACGTAGCACCCAAGGGATCTACCCCTAAGCTATCCCCAGTATAGATATTTCCTGAAGGATCTTCACCAGTGCGGTTTACACCAACTACGTAGCATTGGTTTTCGATAGCCCTAGCTTGAAGCAACGTCCTCCACGCATGGATTCTGGGCTTTGGCCAGTTAGCAACATAGATTATCGCATCGTACAAGTCCTCAGGTCTATTTTTTGAAAACACAGGGAACCTCAAATCATAGCAGATTTGAAGAAGAATTCTCCAACCCCTGAACTCAACTACCTTCCGTTCTTCAC
>PBNL01000046.1 GCA_002723115.1 Methanobacteriota archaeon
TCCGTACATCCAAGAACATCTGCAGCAGCTTCACAAGAAACATCTTCACCATTAAGAGTTAAAGAACTAAACTCGATATCCCCACTAGAAAATTGAAATTTAACTGTACGCTCAAATGCAACACCTGCCACGGTCTTTGTGTTAGTCCCAAGAGTTAAAGCTGTAGCAGCACCATTGTCCCAGTTTCCATTTGCAACAGTTTTTACAACTCTATAGTTAGCCCCACCTTCAGGAAGAGAAGTAATATTCATCGTAAATGTTTGAGCTGCACCATCATTACCGTCGCCAATTGTACAAGCAGTTAAAGCGTCAGTCCATGTAGTGTTTGGACCATCATCAAATGCTACGCAGTTAGAAACAGCTGTAGATGGTTCAGAAGAAGTCGCTGTACAAGAAGACTCATCAGAATTAACTAACAACAAATCGAACTCTACATCTCCACTAGAGAATTGAAATTTTACAGTACGATCAAAAGTAACTCCCGCAACAGACTTGAAATTTTCTCCTAATGTCAATGCAACTGCAGGACCATTATTCCAGTTGCCATTAGCAACTGTTTTGACAACTCTGTAATTTGCTCCTCCCTCAGGAAGAGAAGTCACATTCATTGTGAAAGTTTGTTCGGCACCATTGTTACCGTCACCAATGGTACATGCAGTTAATGCATCAGTCCAAGTATCATTTGGTCCGTCTGCAAAATCTCCACAATTTGAAATTGTAGTTTGTCCAAAAGCAAATGAGCCAAATAGCATCATTGTTAAGAACGTATAAAATTTAATTTTCATAATATCTTTAAATTGATTTTTCAAGGTTATAAAAGCTGATTTAGTCGATAAAAACAAGCGATTAATCTCGCTAAATTAAGAGTTATTAAACCAATTTTAAAATAAACCTTTTGTTTTCTCAAAATTTCTTTTGAAAACAAATATTTTTTTAAAGAAAAGACAAGAAAGCTATGTCAATATTTACATTAAATTTACCCTTCCTAAATCAACAACAATGAAATATAAATACACAAGTTTATTTGCCATTTTATTACTTGCTTTTACAAGTAGGTCTACTTTAGCTCAAACTTTTGATATTACCGCACAGGTTTGTTTTGAAGCAACTGAAGTTAAGTTAACTGGTCCAAGTTTTAACTGGGATCCAACAGCTGGTCCATCTGCAACAAGTAATGGAGATGGTACATGGACGTTTAGCATACCTTATCCTTCATCAAACTATGAATTCCTTTTAGTTGTTGATGGCGAGCAAGAAAATTTAATTGAAGAAATGGTAAATGGAGGCACATGCGCTCCAATAACAGATTACTTTTCATACGCAAACAGATTATGGGTAGTTGGTTCTGGGGATATGAATATTACTTATGGTTCTTGCTCTGAATGTGATCCAAATGCAATTTATGGATGTACTGACCCAAATGCATTAAACTATGATCCAAATGCTACTGAAGACGATGGCTCATGTGAGTATGAAGAAACAATACTTTATATAACTACTACCGTATGTTATGAAGCTGAAGAAGTGAGATTAACAGGTCCTTGGTGGAATTGGGATCCTATGGGTGGTCCGATAGCTGTTGACAACGGGGATAATACTTGGACATTTACTTTTGATCCAGCACCAACTGATGACATGGAATACTTATTAGTAATGGATGGAGATCAAGAAAACCTTATTGAAGAAATGGTAAATGGCGGAACTTGTGCTCCAATAACCGATTACTGGGCTTATGCAAATAGATTATGGCTGCCTGGTTCTGGAAATGTGCAAAATGTATATGGTACATGTGGTGAGTGTGACCCAAATGCTGTCATTGGATGTACAGATCCATTGGCTGAAAACTATGACCCGAATGCAACAGTTGATGATGGTTCGTGTTATTTCTCTTCCATTACAATCACAACTACCGTTTGTGACATTGCAAACAATGTAAGAATGACAGGACCATTGTGGGATTGGGATCCTACAGGAGGCCCAGAGGCCACAGACAATGGTGATGGCACTTGGACATTTACTTTTGACCCTGCTCCATCTAATAATATGGAATATCTGCTCGTAGTAGATGAACAAGTAGAGGATTTAATCCAAGTGATGATTGATGGAGGTGATTGTGCACCAAATACAGATTACAGTACTTATGCAAACAGGTATTGGGAAACAAATCAAGGTAGTATTTCAAACATTTATGGACAATGTGTTGATTGTGGTCTAGAAAATGGTTTGAATATTCATATTGATCTATGTGGATATGAAGCAAATGAAGTTAGAATAACAGGTCCAGCTTGGGGTTGGGATGTGAATAATGGTGTTATTGGGTCTAATAATGGTGATGGCACATGGACTGTAAATCTTTCTGTACCAGATTCAAATATGGAATTCTTAATTGTTGCAGATGGGGTTCAGGAAAATTTGATACAAGACATGGTAGAAGGTGGAACGTGTGCACCTATTACAGACTATTGGGCATATGCAAATAGAATATGGAATACTAGCGATCCCTATGATATTTACATCAATTACGACAGATGTGTACCCTGTAGTTTTCCAAATCTGTCAGTTACTGCAGAAATTTGCGAACCAGCAAATGTGTCTGAAGTTAAACTTGTAGGTCCTCCAAACTGGGATTGGAATAACGGTAAGACAGGAGTGAACAATGGTGATGGTACTTGGACGTTTAATTACGAGCCTGTACCTGCAGAATCTATTGAGTACCAAGTATACGTTGACGGTGTTGGAGAAGATCTAATACAAGAAATGATTGAAGGAGCAACATGTGCACCTCTAACAGATTTATATGAATACGCAAATCGTCAATGGGTAATAAGTGACGGAGAAGAAATTTATGTGACATACAACACTTGTTTAAATTGTGATGGTACAGAAAACGTATCGGAATTAGGTGTGCATTTTGGCATTTATCCTAATCCAGCTTCTGATCAGATAACTATCATAGATGTACCATCAAACTTTAACTACTCTATTTTTTCTTCTTTAGGCCAAAAAATTGCAGTTGGTACAAATAACAATACGATTGATGTTTCTCAACTTGAACCTGGAATTTATTTCTTAGTTATACAAGCTGAAAACTGGATGGGTCATGGTTCATTTGTAAAAGAGTAAATATGATAAAACAGTGTTTATTTATCGCCTTTGCAGTTTTTCAATCTTTTGCTTATTCCCAATACGAACTTGTTTGGTCAGATGAATTTGACGGTGAAGAATTAGACCTTGAAAAATGGACTTTTGATATTGGACAAGGATCTTGGGGGTGGGGAAATAATGAGTTACAATACTATACTTCCAATCCATCTAATGTCAAAGTACAAGATGGAATGTTAAATATTACTGCTCAAGAGGAGCAATATGCAAATGCTAATTACACCTCTAGCAGGATAAAAACTAAAGATCTTTATGAATTTCAATATGGAAAGGTTCATGCGCGAATAAGCGTACCAATTGGTCAAGGATTGTGGCCAGCATTTTGGATGTTAGGAGCGAATATTGACCAAGTAAGTTGGCCACAATGTGGTGAAATCGACATTATGGAACACGTGAATTTAGATCCTGTTATTCATGGAACTCATCATTACAACAATAATGGACATGTTTACCAAGGTGGCTCAACGGTGTGCGCTGCTGACCAGTTTAATGTATATAGTATCGAATGGACGCCAAATAATATAATTTGGTCCTTAAATGGCAACACTTACTATTCAGCTGATATCGGACCGAATGCAATTTCTAAAGAAGAATTTCACAACCCTTTCTTTTTTCTTTTAAATCTAGCCGTAGGTGGAAATTGGCCTGGATCTCCAAATGATGAAACGGATTTCCCTGCTAACATGTATGTAGATTATGTTAGAGTTTACCAGGATGTTTCAAGGGTCGAAGATTTGGATCCTGCAAAGATTTTAATTTATCCAAATCCAGTAAATGATTTTGCCGAAATAACATCAAATCAAGAAGTCAAAGAATACCAAGTGATTGACCTTTCTGGAAGATGTGTTTTTAAAGCTCAAAACACATCAGTGATTGACGCATCCATGTTTGAATCAGGAATGTATATTATTGACGTATCAATGACTAACGGGCAAAAAGCCAGAGAATCATTTATGAAAATATAACCTTACTGAATAAGTAATTTTCCCCACATTGATGGATTTTGGTGAAATCCCTCTTTATTGCTACTGTTCCAACGAATTTGAGTTTGTCGACTTTCGTGATTTCCTAAGTCAATAGCTACCTCCATGTTTAAGTTATGACTAGAATTAAATTTCAAATTCTTAAAATAACGTAAAGGGATAGAAGCTTCAACGATATACCCAGTATTAACCTCTATAATTTCAAGCTTAGAGTTTGGAATCAATTGGCTTCTTTTGAAGTCCCATATATATGGAGAATCACCACAATTAATTCCGATGTGCTGATCACTTAACAAAAGAAAACTTCTTTTGTCGTTGGCATTTGGGTTCGTTGAAAATGCGAATTCAACTGCGTCTCCATTCCAAAGCTCTCCATCTATTTTACTATTTTGCAAAGGAGTGCTATCATTAACTATGTATGCTAAATTTAAGTATTCTTCTGAATATGACACACAAAATTGTTGACCATTGAATAGCACAAAACTATCTTCCCAATCTGAGAAGTTACCATCAACTTCTATTGTTTGTTTTTGAGCTAAAAATTCTTTTTTAAGCTTACCTGAAAAAGGCACCAGCTTAATAGAGCGAATATCTATTTCACCTTCAGAAAAAAGTTGAACTAACAATTGCTTTGTATTTGCAGCATCTGTATCAAACTCATCAAATGGAAAAAGAGAAAGAGGCATGACTACATGAGTCCATTCTTTTGAGATAACATCTCCTTTTAAGAAAGATGTATTATAACCTAACCACGCTTGAGATCCTTTATAGTCTTCAACACAAAAAGCCCATGGAATATTTGTAAAGCTCTCCCCTGTAGACCTTACAACTAATTCTAAGGCAAGAGTGTCTACTACATAGGCTATATCCTTGCTTTTCCATCCATCCCAACCAATTCCAAAACCAACCCAATCACAACCATCCTGATCTTTATTCCATTTAATATTTAAAACATGACTTTCACCATCTTTCAGGGTTTTAGCTTCTATGCATTTTAAATCTTCTGTGGCCCAAAAATCAAGTAATTCATTTTCAAAAATCACGTCTTGGGTAAATCCCCTGATATTATAATCTTCTACATATTCGCCATCGTACAACCCTTTCTTTTTTAGTTGTCGTTTTTTAGACTTTACAACAACCTCGTTGATTAACAAAGTATCCTGTGCGAATGAACATATAGAAATTAGGAATACTAAGAGTAATGAAAATGTTTTATGGTCGCAATGGTTCATTTTCAGTAAATATTAAATAATCGATCGCAGAGTGAGCATACCCAGAGTTAGGATCCGCTAGATGTAAGACGCTTACACGATTTAATTTATCAGGATTATGAACCCCTCCTCCACTTGAATTGTTTGTGCTTAAAATATCTGAATATTTTACGCTTATATGCCTCCAACCAGCCCAGTCAATTATTAATTCATATCCAAATGAATCTTCATTCGTTATATCATATGAGCCATCTATATTTTCATCTTCATCAAATCTAAATAGAATTCTGCTATTTGGATAAAGTGGATCACCATACACAAAAGCATTAAAGAATAGATTATCACCATTATTCGTTAATGGCATTGTAGTCTCTCCAAATGCTGAAGCATTAAAATCAATCATTCCTGTTAACCAATCCCAATCAACAGCTCCTGCCATGTTATAGTATCGAGCAAGTTGTGGAGCTGTGCCATCAAGTTTAATTCCAAAATCCATAGATTTTCCAGATTGTACAAACGTTGACCAATTTGAATTCCAACCATCTTCAAAATCAGTAATTACAAATCCTTCATTTTGTTTGGGTGAAGTAACAAAAACGCTAGTAGAAAGGATTGTGTCAGTTTCATTTGTTAAAAACGAAAGTTCAACCGTACAATTTTCAACCCTAAAAATTGGAAGGCTTGTCGTTGTCCCATCCCAAAGAGCAACTTCTTCATCTAGAGTTTTACTTGTACCAGTTATAATTTTCTCAGCACCACTATTGGATCCTGTAATTTTTAATTGCCAATTAACAACTTTACTCAATTCACAGTTAAAGTAAATTGTTTCTCCAGATGCGAAATCAACATTTATTTGGCTTCCTTCTAAAGGAGTATAAATCTCAAAATCTCCGTAAACATCATACAAATCTGGCCCCTCAGTAAATTCATCGGGCTTTCTACAAGAAGAAAATATTACACTAATGCAAAGAGTTATATATATTATTTTTTTCATGATTTAGAATTTTAAGACATATACAACTGAAGTTTGATTAAAGTCATATTCATGAGATATTTGACTAAATCGATATTTGAATCTATCATGTATAATCGCTAAATAAGATTTCTTAGAAAAAGAAATTTTCATTCCTGAAGAAACCAACGACTCTTGACCATCAACTATGAAGTTCTCATAGTTAATGATTTCATCCTCACTATTTCTAATGGGCATTTGATCATTTCCAGATGCATTTAACTTGAGATAATTACCCATGAGGTAAACATCCTCAATCACTTCATATTCTATGCCTATGTTGAATTGATTTGTCGTGAAGTCTACTGATTCAAAGTCAAACTCTCCGTCTCTCGTTGATTGTTGGTGATTTTGAGACAATTGAATATTAAGTTCATTCTTACCATCCCAAATTTTCTCAGCATGAATTGTTGCAACAATCTCACTCATTAAAAATGATTTTAAAGCAAGCGTTCCTTGACCCCTTGACTCAGAAAGCATGTAAACTCTACCATTAAAATCAATTAAATCTTTAGGGTCATCATTCTTTATTCCAAAATACCCTCCTTGTCTATTAAACGATGCGATACCATAAGGAAGAACCGAGCTTATGATTGGGTTGGTTTCCATTAATCCAACTGATATTCCTTGGTTGTATAATTGAGGGTCATTATACAAGTCAAATAATGATACAGGTCGCAATATTTCAGTTGTATCTGTTAAGTCAATGTATCGATTAAAGAAGTTATTTTCTTGATTAAAAGAGGCTCTTCTTGATTGAGCTCCAAAACTTCTGAAATCAGCTCCATTATCTAAAATTCCAAAACACAATTCTAGTCCAGAATTGAAATTCATGTAACCTCTAGCATGAACGAAATAATCAGTCAATGAATCTTCTGGAGATTCACTCTGGGATAAAGAACTAACACCGTATTCACCGTCAATACCATAAACAAAATTGTTTTTTTCCAAATGGTAATCAAAAGTTATCGAGCTAACATTATTGTTGTAAATATTATCCGTTCTTGCAGTTCCCGATAAATCAAAAATTGAAACATGATTTAGCCCTATTTCTAAATTGTCATCTTTATTAATTACAACGTTTCCTCCACCAAAAAACCTATCTAAAACATAATTGAAATCTGATCTATTTAGTCTAGAAATAAAGCTATTTACTTCAATGTCTTTAATTGCATTAGGAAGCTCTAGACCAAAATTTAAAGAAGCTCCTTGTTGCCTCCAAGTGTTGTCACTGTAGAAAGTTTCATAATTAAACACATCTTCTCTTATACCCAGAGTGCCAATTGAGGAGGTAAGAATGTCTTGATTGTGATTGTAAAATGTATAAGGAGTTAGTTTATAATCAATATTACCAAGTTGGTATCTGAATATATCGTTTGCTACTCCTCTAACATATAATTGTCTTACATCAATATTTACTCCTCCACCCCAAAATCCTCCATACTCATTATTGATCCTAAACATTCCCATAACCTCAGTATTCGAATTGGGATTAATCTTGATTCCTAAATCAAGTAATGCATAACCGCCTGATCGTTTTGGGGTTGATGCAGTATCTAATTCGGCAAGAGTGTTTAATGATCTCGCGCCTCCAACAAACTGTACTTTTTTTCCATTCTGAGAAAATGCAAAACCAGTACTAAATACTGAAAAAAGTATGATTAAAAAATATCTCATATTAGAAAAATATTTTGAGTTCAACTGTTGTTTCTGTGCCTTTATATCTATCTAAAGCAAAATTGTGATCGATATAATCCATCCATCTATGTCTTATGTAAAGTCCCGTATTCCTTTCCAATTGAATGTCAAGGCCTAGAGCAAAACTTTTACCTTCCTGGTCTTTATATCCACCCGAATCCTCATTGGTTTCGGTATGCATTCCTGCTTTTATTATATCATAACCATAGTATCCACAAAGGGTAACTTTATTCGTTAAAGCATAGTATATATCAAGTTGATGATTATAACTCTGAAGGTATGCAGTACTATCATAAGTGGGAAGGAAATTATAGTCTCTTTGAATGCTATGAAATCCTCCTAGATAGAATAGCATTAGCTTTCTATCGTTAATCTGTGTTTTGGTCTTACAACTAATTTCTAATGAATTAAATCCTTTAGCAGATACCCCATTTGGATCTTCAATATTCAACGTCTCAAACACAGATCTATACACTTTATTTATGTTTTCATATGGCCCAACATTAGTAGGGAATCCCCATCTCCAAAATCTAGAAAGTTGTAATGAATTTGATGGGTGGCCATACGTTATTTGATTTGATATGGCATCAATTTCTTTCGCAGCACTATATCCAATTGTAAGCTTGGTGTTTTTGAAGTTTAAATCAGTATTCAAAATCAAGCCTCTACGATTGTTGGTCATCTGTCCTATCTGGGTTAATGAACTAGCAAAAGGGAAAAGTATAGGAGCTTGACCAGGGTCAAGTTGAGAATTGTCTTGAGAGTATTCTAAAATTGAAGTGTTCCAAAAAATTCCATTATTATTAATGACGTTTGGACTTATACTGAAATACCGAATCTCAAATGGAAACTTGTACCATCTAGTTTTATCAAAATTTAATTTTACATCAAATGCATTACCCCATCCAGCATCATAGTTTGGAGAGAAATAATTTCCCTTTCCAATTTCACCGTATAGAGTAACATTCTTTTTTGATTTAAACTCAAACTCTGTTGTATACAGATTAAATCCAAGCAAGTTTGTTGTGCTTTCATCTGTATATGTTTGATTGTGCACTCCATTTAAACTAATGAAACTCCTGCTAAAACTTTTTTGTATTCTCCCACCTGTCAAATGATTTGGGATTATAGAAGAACCACCATTGAGTTGTGACTTTCCGTGCATGAAAGAGCCCGAATATCCTGATGGAAGATCACTCGCCTCTACTATCAATCCTTGAAAGGCTTGTTGCCCCCACCTTTCATCCTGTGTTAATGCTCCATTTTTATAGAAATCATCATATCTATCATAGATATTAGAAGTGTTTGGATCCCACGGATTTCTTTCAAAAAGGCTAAATCTATTGTATCCTGTATTTGCTGCAAATGTTAATGGGCTTTGTTTATGCCAATGAATTCCACCTGTTTTTACACCAAATGTTCCAAAATTTGTGGAATGAGTTCCGTATAGGTTAACACCTAATAATAAGCCTTTTACGAAATCATCATTTTCACTTCCAGTCATTTGTTGCCACAAATACAAGTCAGTCGATATGGATGTGTTCTTGTTTGGGCTTACCCCAATGTTAAGACTTAACTGAGGAAGTTGACTATCATCACCAATAAATACTCTGTTAAACACAGAATCCATAACTGGATAATGTGTTAATGATGGATCCATTGATGTATAACAAGCTAAGAATCTATAGAATCCAGAAATAGAAATATTCGACAATCCATATTCATAGTTTTTTGGATAAAGGCCTCCATTTGATGGTTTAAAAATCAAAGAGTCAGAAAAAGACTGAGCACTTAGACTATTAATTAAAATAACACAAGAAATAAAAGCAATGATATTAATTTTCATAAGGCTTTAATTTTTGTTTTTTAAACTTCACTGATTGCGTTGAGTCTAATGATGTATCTACGTAAAATGGAATATTCGCATATGCCAATTTTTCACCATCATCTATAAACACAAACAACCTGAATCTCCCTTCATTTTTGGGTGTTTTTAAACTGATCTCTGAAGAATTAACACCTTTTATTTTACCAGGTATTATTGGTGGCTTACCCTCAACATCTCCACCCGTTTTTAAGTCAGTACTTTCAGGGTATAACTCCCATTTAAAATTTAAATCATCTCCATTCAAATCAAGTGCAACCACTTCTACCTCATACGAGGTTGCTGGAGATAAAATCAAATTTTTAATATCTTCTGAATTGTTGAAAATTATTTTTTCAATTGATGGAGCTCTGTTGTCAGGGTATTCACCTGTCCAACAATATTCTAAAACATCTATGGCTTCTGTTGGCATTCCATTTTCACCAAATAATCCATACCATGTACTAGTATACTCTTGTTTTTGGCCCCATAAAAAAGCAAATGAACCAATGCAAGTTGATTTGTATGGACCAATGTTTTCAGAAAATCTATTAAGGTATGAAGCTGCCTTTTCAGTACTGTTTTGTTCGATCGAAGATCCCCAAATAGTTTTTTCTATTTCCCAATGACCAGTTGGACCCCACTCAGTAATCATGTAAGGTTTATCGTACCCACCTTTATCAAGAATGCTTTTTACATTTACTACACCAGCATACGTATTGATTCCATAAATATCAATATCAGTCAATTCTTCCATTACAAACTTCATTTTGTCAGAATTGGTTCCTGCTGTTACAGTAGCTACAGGATGGTTTGAGTCTTCATTTTGAATCATTTTAGCAATGTCATTTACTGCACCCCAAACCTTTTCATTAGAATAATTTAGTTCGTACTCATTACCCACACACCAAATCAAAAGCGCAGGATGATCTTTGTATTTGATCACTTCATTTCTAAAGCGTTCAAGTTGTGAATTAACCTTAGCGACATTATTGTAATCAAAGCCATGTCTTTCGTGTTGAACCCAAAGCCCTAGCATCACTTTAATTCCTAGTTCATGAGCATGATCTAATACTGATTGAGCATTTTCGGTTCCCCAGGTTCTAATTGTATTGCCCCCTGCTTCAACAACTTTTTTCAATTCAGTTTCACCACCTGCACCTTTTATGTAAAACGGTTCTCCATCTACTTGCAACTCCCAATTTTTTGGAGAATTCTCAACAACCTGTACAACACTTGTTTGTGAAAACAATGGTGAGCTGATTAGGTAAAAAAAGGAAAGCAGTAATACAATTCTAAAAACTGACATTTTTTTTTCAGATAAGCTATAAAAATACTGAAAATCAAAACACTAATTACTGAATGTTAAAAAAAAAATTATACTATTTAAAACAAGCTAGAAATTCTCAATGATTATATACATGATGTCCCAAATACTTGAAGTATTTGTAATACGTCTGTAACATTTACATGTAAATCATTTGTGATATCAACATCGCAATCCCCAACACATCCGAACTGAGATAATAGATATAATACATCACTTATACCAACAATTGCGTCATCATCGAAATCTGCTAAACATGCTTCATCATTTGACCAATTAGAGCATGATTCACAAGATCCCCAGCAATAAATTGGGGCATAAAACACATCCTCATTCTCTTCGACTAATACCCCAAAATTTGTCCATTCATCACAAGGATTATAATCACAAGAAGATCCTAATTCTGGATGGAAAATTTGACCACCCCAACCGTTTATTGCATATTGATATTGATGTTCCCCTAAAGGCAATTCATACTCTAAAGTCCAAATCCCATCACCATCATCGTCAGTCAATGGCATGCAATTTCCACACCAAGAATTAAACCCACCATTGATATAAACAACATCAGTTGTTTGCAAATCCAATGCACTGACATCAACTCCAAAGTTTACTGGTTTTGTAATCTGATTATCCGAGAATTCAGTGATTGATAAAATCAATTCCCCATCAATTACATTGATGTTTTGGGCTCTGAAAGTACACAATGGGCCTACGTTTCCCCCTTCATCTACGTCCCATCTATCATCATCTAAATAGTCAAATTCATCCTCCCATACTAGGCTATAATTGTTACTTGTTCCATAATTTCCTATTCCTGGGGTATACTCATAGTACCTAACGTAATCATATTTAGACATTCCAGGTAAAGCTGATGGATCCCACTCTCCCGTCCAAGTAGGTAAGCTAACTGCCCATAGGTTCATGAAAATTCTCATTGGGAATTCAAGCTGAGTAATGAAATTATGAGTTTGCTCAAGTGCTAATTCACCATCAATAAACCACCGAACAACGTTTGGTTCCCACTCAATTGCATAATCAACCATAACTTCATGGGGATTAAATGAAGTTGGCACTATTTCAGTGACACTTGTTTGATATGGATGATGAGTTGTGAACTGGACTGAAGCATCCAAATTTCCAGTCATTTCAATATCTATTTCATTATTTTCCTCTGGCCAATTACACCCTATATCCCAATTGTAAAGGAAAAAAGAACTTACAATTCCACTGCCATGGGTTGACTTCATTTTTGTCTCGAATCTCCCATACAAATACGCTTCATGTGTTCGAATAGCAGCTCCGTCACATTCGTCATTTTGTGCGTAATCAACCTTAAATATTGAAAACAATAAAACTATAAATAAGGCTGTTTTTTTCATCAATATTTATTGAAACACTCTTACGTAATCAACCTGCATCGTTTGAGGGAATATCGTTGAACTATTTGGGTAGCCTGGCCAATTTCCACCTACAGCAATATTCATGATAAAAAAGAATGAATTGTTAAACGGATAAGGTTGTCCATTCATCTGAGTGTTATCAATAGAATAATATGGCTGATCGTCCATTAACCATGTAATGCTGTTTTCAGTCCAAACTATTGAAAATAGATGAAATGCGTCGCTGAACTTTTGTCCTCCAGGCAGAGAAATCTCATCACCAGAGTATTGATGAACATTCCAGCTTGTTCCCCAATGAGCTGTTCCATGCACAGTTGAAGGCTCATTTCCTATTAATTCCATGATATCAATTTCACCACATGCAGGCCACCCAGAAGTAGGAAAATTATGACCTAACATCCAAATTGCTGGCCATATCCCTTGACCTTCTGGCAACTTTGCACGAACATCAATTCTACCAAATTGAAATTCTTGAAGATCAATAGACTTCAACCTTGCTGAAGTATAACCTCCGTTCTCTTCTTTAGCTACAATATTTAAATACCCATTAGACACAAAACTATTGCTTGACGAGCTGGTATAATTCTGCAACTCATTATTCCCCCAACCAGATGCTCCAATATCGTAAGTCCAGTTTTGAGTATTTATGTTGCTTTCTGCAAATTCATCAGACCATATTAAGTCCATATTTGGATAGCTATCTGCACCTTCGTAATCATTGTTTACCTCTTCATTTAATTTAACAAAAGTGAAAGTGAAATAACCATTTTGAGTTTCACAAGAGCTGTTGTCTATTTGACTGTGTAGGACTAATGTTGTTGAACTTAATTCAACTATTTCATATGTCATTGACGCATCAGTTGTACCAAAAAATGGACAAGAGCAATCGTTATTATTTGGCACTAGAGTAAATACATCTTCTCCAGAGATTCCTCCACCAAAATTGTAAATAACATCTACTCCATCACAATCATATGGTTGAACGCTATAGTCTAAAAATGCATCTAATATTGATCCATTGTAATTCATGCTTAGAGTACCATCTTCATTGAAGGTGTAAACATCATCATACTGTACTGGATTGAGACTATTAGGCGGGCTTACAAACCAGTTTGAACCATATGGATTCGAACCAACTGTAATTGCCCCTTCTATTGTGCTAAAAGTCCAAGAACCTATCAGATTTTCAGGAATAAAAATATTACCACCACAATTGCCATTCATGTCATAATACTGGCATTCTTCTGATGGGTATAAATCAAAATTACAGGCTTCTAAATCGGTACATAAATCTGCACTATCCCAAATTCCATCTTGGTCAAGATCAACTTCACCAAATAAACCTAAAACTGCAAGAACATCAGATACTCCTATGAGATAATCTGATTCAACATCTGGCTGATAATCACATTCTACTTGAGCAAAAAAAGTTAGCGTACAAATGCTCAGTAAACTCAGTATTAAAAAATTCTTCATATTAAAAATTAATGTACTATTGACATGCTGGCGATTTGGTCCTTTACACGAAGATTAAATAATCCAGGCTCAACTATGTAGTTCAAATTTTGGTCTATAAATCCTAAATCATTAGAAGAAAAACTTAGGGTTACATGTTTAATTTCACCTGGCTCAAGGTTTACTCTTTTATAAGCTTTTAATTTGTCAACACTTGGAGTAATGCTTGCTACAAGATCCTGACTGTATAGCATAACAACCTCAGTTGAGGTTCTATCGCCTATATTTTCTAACTCAACTTCCACCCTTATACTGTCTCCTAAATGATATTCGTTTCCATCAATTAGCTTTAATGAATTTGTTTTTACTGGACTATAATTTAAACCAAACCCAAA
>PBNL01000047.1 GCA_002723115.1 Methanobacteriota archaeon
TTGCATAACAAAGTTGGTTTTAGACTTCTAATTTACAGCTATTCACATGTAGTACCGTATACAGCAAGAAGTATCATGAGATCTTGAATGGTGATATACCCGTCTTCGAATAAATCACCAACACAGACTTCACCTTAAGTTTTATTTTTTAACTAGAGGCTGCTATTATTATTATAGCTAACAACCCCATACCACCAAGTATATATCCCCCTTTTTTATTTTTAGATTTTGTATATATCTCGTTTATTTGATTGTCATTTATTAAGCTAGGATTTCCATATACTTTCGGCAAGGAAGGATGGTAATTTCTGTAACCAAAATTATCAAGTTTTTTAAATTCGGCTAGTCTTATTTCGTCACTTGACGTTCCATCTAGTCTAACTGCATCTATAATTTCACCACTCTTTGCTTCGGTAACTCTTAATTCTAAAATTGTTCTAGCATTTCTCTTTACACGCCTTTTTTCTTGAAATTCAAATTCTATATCATCATCATTAATTTCTGAATATGTTATTCCACACTCAATGATTCTATAGCTTATTATTTTATCCGTTGATGATAGATTTGTTGCGTAATATTGATTATAATTTTCGACTTCTCTTTTATTTTGAAAAGTCGATTGCCCTGAACTTCCAAACAACCCTGAACTTGATCGTTGAAAAGCAGAACCCCTAATTGCGGAAGATCCATATGAATTTGAAGATCCATATAAACCAAGTCCTGTTAAATTTGATGAACCATTGTCATAAGAAGATCCATTTATATTTGAAGATGATGAGCTATTGCTATATCCTTCCATTTTGCTATAACTATTAGATCCTGCATTTTCATACTCATATTTTTTCAATCTATTAAAAAGTTGGTATGTGTCACTTGATTCGGATATCATTCTTCCAATCATATCATAATCCCTTTCTAAAACTGTATACCCTTTATTAACAAACTCTTTAATTAATTCATCTTCGATCTGAGCACTAATACCAGAATCATCAGTTATACTTTGTTCAATACTACATATTGTGATTTTCTCATTTTCATCAATACTTGAATTAAGTATTTCTGTTGCATTTAGGTCTTTTATGCTTTTTTGAATTAGTACACTATTAGACTTTTCATATGATACAGAAATTGTATCAGTTGATAAAGAACAACTAGCTAATACAAAAGACAGTGTTGTTACATAAAAAAATAGTTTGGCTGGATATCTCATAACATTAGATTAAGACCTGTAAGTTAATCACAGCCTAGGCATATCTTCAAGTCTAAGACTAGGTATCTCTAACCCACGTAAATAACCTAACGTAACAGCAAGAGTTGAATGGCCCATAGCGGATTGTAGGGTCGTTAAAGAGCCTGTACACTTATAGATTTCTATAGCTCCAGTGTGCCTGAATGAATACAGAGTCTGTAGATCTTCTAGAACAGTAGATTGAGCTTTGTATCTACTCCATAGAGTCTTGAAGTAATCCTTATTGAAAGGCTTCTCTTCGTTTGTAAAGATGTTGAGGCTGTCTTCTTTTCTGTCTAGATATTGGAGTATGTATGGGTTGAGAGGAACGATTCTATTCCTTCCGCTCTTGTTACGTCTCCCAGACAGAGAGATATGCTTCATATCCTCACTAAAGTCTCCCCACTTAAGGTTACGTATCTCTTGGTGAGGTCTTAATAGACAACCGTACGTTAGAAGGCAACAGAGGAACAGCTTCTCATTAAATGACTTGATGTCTTCTAGCACTATAGAAACGTCTTTAAAGGGCTTGTGAAGGGCTGGTTTCTCTTGCATTTTAGTGATGCTTCTACAGGGTTTTTAAGCCCTATAGGCTTCATTATTCTATTGAAGAGACTGCTAATATGCTTACGTTCTCGATTGAAGCTGCTTGGAGTGTATGGGACAGAATGAAGGAATGCAATGCAATTAGCTGTTGAGATTCGACTAATTGATATATTACATAAGCCATTTTCTCTTAAGTACTCAATAAATCTAGCTATAGTAGCCTCAATACTATTTATATATGTGGCTTTGCTATTCTTTCGGTAATCTATTTTAGAAATAGCAGATAATACAGTTGTGGTTAATTCTGTAGACTGAATTTCACCACTCTCTAATTTTGTTTGAACTGCTATTAATAACTTATTTGCTAATGCTTTTCTTTTATCTCCTTTTGCTCGGTTTGGGTTAGTTAAAATTAAAGAAAATGGAGGAAAGAAGTAATGTATCTTTGCCACAGATGAGTAAAACGATGCAAAAGGGTGTAGATCTGAGTGATACACTTACCTACAACAGCTCGAGAGAGGATTTGACTATTCCAGAATACGGAAGAGCAATACATACAATGGTTCAACACATGCTGTCTGTCGCTGATAAAGCTGAGAGAACTAAGTGTGCTGAGGCAATAGTTAGCGTTATGGGATCTGTAGTGCCACCAGAGGGTACGGAGGAAGAAGGATTGCATAAGCTTTGGAATCATCTTCATCAAATTGCTGGATTCCAAATGGATGTTGATAGTCCTTTTGAAGTACCTAACATTGAAGATAAATTCACTCAACCTGAAAGACTTAACTACCCAAATGAAACTTCGAGAGCAGGTCACTTTGGCCGCACTCTTGGTTCAATGGTAGAAATGGCAAAGAAGCTAGAAGATGGAGAAGAGAAGTCTATTCTTATTGTCAAACTAGCTAATACCATGAAGATGCATTTTCTTACATGGAATAGGAAGACAGTTGAGAGAAGTTTTATTGCAGCTCAATTAAAGGAACTTTCAGGTGGGGCTTTAACTCTTCCAGAGGACGCAGAATTAGAGAGTACAGCAGAAATTCTAAGAAACATTAGAAAGACAAGCGATGCTCTAAATCTTAAACGTACAGGCAAAAAGAACGGTAAAAAGAACCACAAGAATCGCCGTCGTTAAGACCCATTCCTTTCACATTCTTTGTTGAACAAGTTATCAGCTTGTCATAAAATTCCTCGTTGTTGTGATGCAAATTTGAGGAATGAGTAGTTTTATTATAGAAGGTGGCCACAAGCTAAGCGGTGAGGTTATCCCTCAGGGAGCCAAGAATGAGGCGTTGCAAATTCTCAGCGCAGTTCTACTCACACCAGGAGAAGTTGAAATATCGAACCTTCCAGATATTGTTGATGTCAACAAGCTAATCGATCTTCTAGGATCGATGGGGGTAAAGACTCGAAAATTGGATGAGGGGAAATGGTGGTTTAAGGCTGATGAAGTGAATTTGGACTACTTGAGTTCAGATGAGTTTTCTAAAAAGGGTTCATCTCTCAGAGGGTCTGTTATGATTTTGGGTCCTCTGTTATCCAGATATGGAATAGGCGCACTGCCTAGACCAGGAGGTGATAAGATTGGACGTAGGAGAATGGATACTCACTTTTTGGGATTCAAGGCATTGGGTGCAGAATTTTCGTATGATGCCGCGACGGGTTTTTTCAATGCGTCTGTGCCAGGTGGTAAGCTCAAGGGGACGACCATGTTACTTGACGAAGCCTCAGTTACAGGAACTGCTAACGTTGTTATGGCTGCAGCTTTAGCTGAAGGGACAACAACGATTTACAATGCTGCATGTGAACCTTACTTACAACAGCTTTGTAAGTTGATAAACCAAATGGGAGGAAAAATCTCAGGCGTTGGTTCTAACCTTCTCACAATTGAAGGAGTTGAAGAGTTAGGAGGTGCAACACATCGTTGTTTGCCAGATATGATCGAAATAGGATCATTTATAGGGATGGCTGCAATGACTAAAAGTGAGATTACAATTAAAGATGTCTGCTATGATGAACTAGGTATAATTCCTAGGATCTTCCGTCGAATGGGTGTGAAGATTGAGAGAAGGGGAGATGACATTTTTGTTCCAGCACAAGATCACTACGAAATTGAAAAATTCATCGATGGATCTATACTCACCGTATCAGATGCTCCATGGCCTGGCTTTACCCCAGATCTGTTGAGCATAGTACTGGTAATGGCGACACAGGCAAAGGGGTCTGTGATGATACACCAAAAGATGTTTGAGAGCAGACTTTTCTTTGTCGATAAGCTAATTGATATGGGAGCCCAAATCATACTCTGCGATCCCCACAGAGCAACGGTTATAGGACTAGATCACACTTCCCCATTAAGAGCAGTAACGATGACTTCACCTGATATCAGGGCTGGAGTTTCACTATTGATTGCAGCACTTTCAGCAGAGGGTACATCGACAATTCACAATATTGGCCAAATAGATAGGGGATACCAAAACATTGACGAACGCCTTAGACAACTTGGGGCACAAATAACACGAGTAGAATGACAATGATTCTAAAATCTTCATTGACCGCTGTGGGTCTTGCAGTAATTACGGTAACTGGTTTTGTTGGTACAATATCGTCTTCAGATTCAACTGAGGTTGTGGCTGAAACCCGAATTGGAACAAACGTTGGGGATGAAGCTCCTGATATTGTGATGAATAATCCTGAAGGTGAGCAATTGAAATTGAGTGACCTAAGAGGAAAAATTGTGCTAGTTGATTTTTGGGCTTCTTGGTGTGGACCATGTCGTCGAGAAAATGCCAATGTTGTCAAGGCATACGACAAGTACAAAAAGGCAAAGTTTAAAAAAGCGGACGGTTTTGAAATATTCTCAGTTTCTCTTGATTCAAAAGTGGATTCGTGGAAGGCCGCAATAGCTAAGGATGGATTGAAGTGGGATTATCATGTAAGTGATTTGAAAAAATGGCAGAATGAAGCTGCTGGTATGTACGGAGTTAGCTCTATTCCGATGAGTTTTCTTCTAGATGAAAATGGAGTAATTGTAGCAAAAGATCTACGTGGATTTGATCTACACTTGCACATTGACAAGCATGTAAAAAGCCTTAGATGACAGGACATCCTGTCCTACATTGTGACATGCTGTCTTGTTTTGGATTAATAGATTAAATGGCACTTCCTTTGCCATGCTAAATCCGAACAAAATTTTAGCATGAACAAGAATAAGAAATCTGAGGAAATCGAAGAGCAGGAAGTGCAGTCTAAAGAAGCTGTTGAAGAACAGGAGACTCAAGAGGAGCAACAGGAATTTGATTTCCAAGATAAGTATATGAGACTCTACGCTGAGTTTGACAACTTTAGAAAGAGAACTATGCGAGAAAAAGCTGATTTAATCTCTTCGGCTTCAAGTGACATTATGTTGCAACTTTTACCCTTGGTAGATGATTTTGACAGAGCAGATGCCAATGCAACTGATGATCTTGATGCATTGAAAGAGGGTGTTCAGTTGATTCATTCAAAATTCGTTGCTACACTTAACTCAAAGGGATTAAAAGCTATGGAAGTTAAGGCTGGTGATGATTTTGACGTAGATAAGCACGAAGCTATTGCAAATATTCCAGCACCGTCAGAAGATCTCAAGGGAAAGGTAGTAGACGTTGTAGAAAAGGGATATATGCTAGGTGATAAAGTATTGAGGTATGCAAAAGTTGTAATAGGCGCTTAAGATGTCAAAAAGAGATTACTACGAGGTTCTAGGTGTTGCTAAAGGCGCTTCTGCATCAGAAATAAAGAAGGCGTACAGGAAATTGGCGCTTAAATATCACCCTGATAAAAACCCTGATGATTCTGCAGCAGAGGAAAAATTTAAGGAAGCAGCTGAAGCGTATGAGGTATTGAGTGACGACAATAAAAGGGAGCGTTACAACAGGTTTGGTCACGCCGGAATGAAGGGCGCAGCTGGTGGAGGTCAACACATGAATATGGAAGACATATTCAGCCAGTTTGGTGACATTTTCGGTGGAGCTTTTGGTGGAGGATTCGGAGGAAGTGGTTTTGGTGGTGGTGGCGGAGGTCGCCGTCGAAGAATTAAGGGGTCTGATCTTAGAATTAAAGTGAAGCTATCTCTAGAAGAGATTGCAACTGGCGCTAAAAAGAAAATTCGTGTTGCTAAACAAGTACTGGCTGACGGTGTTGAACATCAGGATTGTTCTACTTGTCATGGATCAGGTCAAGTGAGACGAGTGTCGAATACTATTTTAGGCCAAATGCAAACCTCATCCACTTGTCCATCTTGTCATGGTTCAGGGGTAAGCATAACAAAGAAACCAACCGATGCAGATCACATGGGTATGGTTAGAAAGGATGAGGTAGTAGAAATTGATATCCCATCTGGAGTTGAGGATGGTGTTCAATTAGTAATGCGTGGAAATGGTAATGGCGCACCTGTTGGAGGTGTGCCTGGAGATCTTCTAATTGTAGTTGAAGAAATTCCACACGATCAGTTTCAGAGAAACGGCAAAAACATCCATCATGACCTCTATGTAAGCTTTACTGATGCTGCACTAGGTGCTACTGCTGAAGTGCCGCTATTAAGCGGAAAGGCCAAAATCAAAGTAGAGGCCGGTACACAAAGTGGTAAACTTGTTAGATTAAGAGGAAAGGGATTGCCATCAATGGATTCTTATGGCAATGGTGATTTATTGGTGAACATAACTGTTTGGACTCCACAAGAACTGACAAAAGAAGAGCGTTCAGCCTTGGAAGGACTCCGAGACTCGAGTAACTTTAAGCCTGACCCGGACCACGACGAAAGAGGATTTTTCGATAAAGTCCGAGACTTATTCTCATGACAACACAACAACTCTTAGCTCTAAGCCTGCGTGAAGTACGAAAACAGTACGGTGATCACGTAGCGTTAAATGGAGTAAGTGTTGACGTGCCAGTGGGTAGCATATTTGGTCTTCTAGGACCAAATGGTGCTGGAAAAACCACATTAATCAGAATGGTTGCAGGAATCACTGCGCCAGATACTGGTGAGGTTAGCTTTTTTGGTTCTCCACTTAAGCAGAGTGATATTCACAATATTGGATACCTGCCTGAAGAAAGAGGACTGTATAAAAATATGAGGGTAGGAGAGCAGGCACTTTATTTTGCTCGACTCCGTGGTATGGGTAAGTCAGAGGCTGAATACGAATTGAAGAATTGGTTTGAGAGATTAGAAGTCGACGGGTGGTGGAATAAAGAAGTGGCAGACCTAAGTAAGGGAATGGCACAAAAAATTCAATTCATAGTAAGCATTCTTCATAAACCTAAGTTTCTAATTCTAGATGAGCCACTAAGCGGGTTTGACCCCATTAATGCACAGCGAATAAAATCTGAAATTAAAAGACTACGAGATGAAAATGGGACAACAGTTCTTCTGTCAACTCATGACATGTCAAGCGTAGATGAATTGTGCGATCACGTTGCATTGGTCAATCACGGATCTAAAATACTTGAAGGTAGAGTAGATGTATTGAGAGAAAATGCTCGCGCTGGAAGAATAGATTTCAAATTCAGAGGAAATCTAATTGCATTCACTGCTGCATTAGGAGCAAGTGCTATACTGCATAGCGTTAGTAGTACAAGCGACCACGTACATGATATGGTTCTAGGTATTCCCCCTCAAACTCCTATTGAGAAATTTCTTAAATGGGCAACCCAAGAAGTAGACGTACTATCCTGTTCACCTAAAATCGTTTCTATGGACGAGGTGTTTTTAAGAGCAGTTAAAAAGACTGAATCATGAAGAACTGGTTAGTCATAGTAGGTCGAGAATACAAGACCAGAGTTAGGCGTAAAGCGTTCATTATTTCTACACTTTTAGGCCCAATTTTAATGGTTGGGTTTATAGCCTTGATTGTGCTGCTGTCAAAGTCTCAAGAGTCGGATTCTAAAATTTTGGTTATCGACTCTAGCGAAATTCTAAGCTATAATATTGAGGACAAAGGCCAAGTCCCAAGCTGCTTAGAATGTTTCCCAGAAAGGGACTTCTTAGAATACAGATTCACAACAGAGGGGTTAAGCCAAGAAGAGTTTTTAGAAAGTGACTACACGGGGATGCTTGAGTTTGATGACGGAATACTTCAAAACTCCAAGGCTCTTCTCCAATATGAAACTACTCCTTCTATGAGAGTAAAATCTGCTGTTAAAAGCGATTTGACTGAGGCAGTAGAGAGATTAAGAGTAAAGCAAGAATCAAATCTAGATTACGAAACCTACAAGAGGTTGAAGGTGAAGATAGGGTTAGTAACTCAAGATGTAGAAACAAGGGATAAAAACGCTGAGAATAAAAGTCTTGTCGGATGGATATTTTCGATGTTCATGTTCATGTTCATCATGATTTATGGCATGCATGTAATGCGTGGAGTAATAGAAGAAAAGAGTAATAGAATTGTTGAGGTGGTTGTCAGCATAGTCAAGCCTGAAGCATTAATGGGAGCTAAAGTTGCCGGAATAGGTTTAGTGGGAATAACCCAAATTCTAGCTTGGGCTATTCTGTCATGGGCTTTGTTTATAGGTTTCGGGGCATATGCTGAATCTTCCGGAATGCTCGCAGATATAATGGCGGAAAGTGGTAACACAGTTTCGGCGACAGACTTAAATACATTTATGAAGTCTCACGAGGACTTGGGCTTTTTGATGCAAATCAATTGGATAGCTATGATTGGATGGGGGATTTTCTTCTACCTAGGAGGGTTTGCACTATACGGGTCTCTATTTGCAGCTGTAGGTGCCTCAGTAGAACAGGAATCTGATGCTCAGTATCTTCTACTACCTGTAATGCTGCCGCTGATGTTTAGTTATATGCTCAACATTCAAATTCTAGAAGCACCAGAAACAACACTCGCTACTGTATGTTCATTTGTGCCATTCACATCTCCTATAACGATGATGGTTAGATTGAGCATGGGAGTACCTTGGTGGGAGGTCGTAATCAGTGCATTAATTCTAGTAGCGACTGTATACTTGATGATCAAGCTTGCAGGCCGAATCTATCGCACAGGAATTTTCATGTATGGCAAAAAGCCATCACTTTGGGAAATGCTAAAGTGGTTAACGTATAAGAATCGATGAGGGTAGCTGTTATCGATTGCGGCACCAATACCTTCAACTTAAGAATAGTAGATTTTAAC
The DNA here is from genome assembly GCA_002723115.1 of Methanobacteriota archaeon. GTDB lineage: Bacteria > Bacteroidota > Bacteroidia > Flavobacteriales_D > Sanyastnellaceae > UBA974. Next base: position 8,938 of record PBNL01000047.1, read on the forward strand.
GAAACACTTGGGCCGGGTAGGTGGAAGAAGGTGTTCAGTCTAAGACTTCCTGTTAAACTTGGTAAGGGTGGAGTTGGTAAGGGAATCATTCTACCTGAAAGAATAACTCGAGGTATAGATGCTATTGGTGTAATTAGAGAGGCGATCTACAATTACGGAGCGGAGCAGGTTTACATTCTTGCAACGAGTGCTCTTAGAGACGCTTCAAATAGCGAGGAGTTTGTTAAACCCATTATGGATATTTATGGTTACAAGGTCAACATCATAAGCGGAGCAGCTGAAGCATCTTTGATACAATCAGGACTGGAACTCACATACTGTGCACCTGAAAAAAAGAATGTGCTTACCATGGATATTGGAGGGGGAAGTACTGAGTGTATACTTTGGAATAATGACGGAGTAATTTGGAGTAGGTCTTTCGATGTGGGAGTTGCAAGAATGGCAAATTTGTTTAAAAAGACTGACCGATTCGGAGCTGATGAGGATGAGGCATATGTAGAAATGAAGCCTTTTTTAGAAGACATACTTCAGCCACTGAAAGTAGCATTAGAAAATGTTAGGCCAAGCATACTTGTGGGTTCAAGCGGTTCGTTTGATACATTCAGCGCTGTTACAAACCCAACAATTGTTGATACTCCAGAGGATGTACATCCACCTGCGTCAGTTATTGATATTGCAAAATTCAAATCACTCTGTGGTGAGTTAATGCATAACTCAACTAAGGATAGATTGGCAATGGTGGGCATGCCTCCGGATAGGGCAGAGAATATTCCTTATGCCGCTGCAATTGTGCGTTGGGCATTGGAAAATAGTGAAATTACTTCGATGTTGAGGTCGGAGTACGCTCTTCGAGAAGGAGTTTTAAATAGACTTTCAAAAGGCCAAACCGTCGCTCCGGGTGTGGCATAGAGTTTGGTCTAAAGCCCCACGGAAAGTAAATTGAAGCGCATGGCACATATACTAATCATAGACGACGAGCAACCAATAAGAACAAGTCTCAGAGAAATTCTGGAGTACGAGGGTCATACAGTTGAAGAGGCTGCAGATGGTATGTCTGGTGTAATGAAAGCCACTAATACTAAATTCGAAGCCATATACTGCGACATCAAAATGCCTAAAATGGATGGGCTTGATGTACTTGATATGTTGGAATCTAAGGGAGTAAATACCCCTATTATTATGATTTCAGGGCATGGTACTGTGGAGACAGCAGTCCAAGCTTTAAAGAAGGGAGCCTTTGACTTTATTCAAAAGCCACTTGATTTAAATCGCATCCTACTTACTCTGAAGCATGCTACAGATACAGAGGAGCTCAAAGAAGAAACAAAGCGTCTTAGAAAAAAAGTGCACAAGTCGAAATCTCATCCAATTATAGGTGAGTCGAAGGCGATTGTTGAGATTTTGGATATGGTAGAAACTGTAGCATCGACTGATGCGAGGGTTTTAATCACTGGAGGCAATGGAGCTGGTAAGGAGCTTGTTGCTAGGCAGCTTCACAACGGTAGTTCTAGAAAGTCATCGGCATTTATAGAAGTTAACTGTGCAGCAATTCCCAAGGAATTGATAGAGAGCGAATTGTTTGGCCATGAGAAAGGGGCATTTACCAGTGCAGTAAAACAGAGAAAGGGAAAGTTTGAGCTAGCCTCTGGAGGCACTTTGTTTTTAGACGAAGTAGGTGATATGGGGCTCGATGCCCAGGCCAAAGTTCTCAGGGCTTTACAAGAAAATAAGATTACACGAGTTGGTGGAGATAAGGAAATTAAAGTTGATGTAAGGATTGTTGCTGCCACAAATAAAGACCTGCAAAAGGAGATTGCTGAAGGGAATTTTAGAGAGGATTTATACCACAGATTAGCTGTCATACCTCTTCATGTACCTTCTCTAAATGATAGAAGGGAAGACATTCCGCTCCTAGTTGATCATTTCTTGAATTTGCTTAGTGACGAGCACGGAATCTTGATTCCAGAGGTAGATTCTGAGGCAATGAAATTGATCCAACAAGCTGATTGGACGGGAAATGTGAGAGAGTTGAGAAATGTTGTAGAAAGATTGCTGATTTTAACTCCTAAAGGCCAAAATATTTCAGCCTCAATTGTCAAGCAATACGCGCATTTGAAGTGATTCGGTTAGAAACTTCTGTGTAATGTGTTAAAAACCAATTCGGTAAGAGGCAACCCTCTATACAAGTGTTCGTCTAACTTGTGGTACGTACCTTAAAATCACAACTTATGGATGACATTATTATCTATGGAGTAGAGATAAGTGGAGGGGTAGTCTTAGCTAGTTTTTTTATCGGCTTGATATCAATTGTTGGGACTTGTAAATTGTTTGCGAAAGCAGATTTACCATGTTGGCATGTCTTTGTTCCTTTCTTAAACGTTATGACTGTCATGAAATTAATTGGCAGACCTACATGGCATGCATGGTTATTCTTTACACCAGCAGCACTTTACCTTATTCCTAAAACTATTATTGAGTTAGCTCAGAGTTTTGGAAAGAGGACTACAACAGATTACGTATTGGCACTTGTTTTTAATGTATTTTACATTTTAAACCTTGGCTTATCGTACGACGAAGAGTACGTGGGACCTTCGTATGAAAAAAAAGACTTAGTTAATGAGAATTTAAACGTAGCTTAAACAACCTCGTTTTTTAATACTTGTCATTTAAGGAAGCCTTCAGCATTGCTGAGGGCTTCTTTTATACCCTCTGGGTGAGATCCACCTGCAGAAGCAAACATTGGTTGACCACCGCCACCACCTCGAATGTATTGTGCTAATTCCTTAACTATATCACCTGCTTTTAATCCTTTATCAGAAATCACGTCATCGCTGATTGCTACGCTAAGGTTGGCCTTAGGTCCATTCTTTATTGCAAAAACACCGTAGAATGGTGCGTGTTCAGCTTTCAATTGGAAAGCAAGGTCCTTGACAGATTTTGCATCCAAGTTCAATTCAACTGCAATGAAGTTTATTCCATGTACTTCTTTGATTGCTTTTACGATGTCGTCCTTGACGTTTCCAGCTTCCTTACGTCTAAGTAATTCTACTTCCTTGGTGAGATCTGCAAGTGATTTTTGCATATCCCTCACTGCTTTTACAACATCCTTTGCTCCCTTGAAGTTTGCACCAATAGAAGCGAGTGCGCTTCTGTCTTCAAGGCTAGCTCTATATGCAGCCTCACCTGTTACAGCTTCTATTCTTCTAATTCCAGAAGCAACAGAAGACTCGCTAACTATTCTGAATAATCCTATAGATCCTGTAGCTGGAACGTGTATTCCTCCACACAATTCTTTAGAAGATCCGAAGCCGATCATTCTAACCCTATCACCATATTTTTCGCCAAACAGCATCATTGCTCCTGCGTCTTGGGCTTCCTTAAGAGGAATGCTTCTTCTTTCGTCAAGAGAGATGTTGGCTAGGATTTTTGCATTCACGTCTTGCTCAATTTCAGCTAGTACTTTTTCATCTACTCTTTCGAAATGAGAGAAGTCAAATCTGAGGTTTTCAGGGCGAACAAGTGATCCCTTCTGTTCAACGTGAGTTCCAAGTATGGTTCTCAGGCTTTCGTGAAGTAGGTGAGTAGCAGAGTGGTTTCTAGCTGAAGAAAGCTGAAGATCTGAGTTTACCTTAGCTTCAAACTTAGCTGAAGTATCTGCTGGTAGTTCTTTAAGAGTGTGAACTATAAGGTTGTTTTCCTTTTTAGTGTCGATTACTTCAACTGATTTGTCACCAGCTGTTAGCACTCCTGTATCTCCTACCTGTCCACCTCCCTCAGGGTAGAATGGTGTTATGTCTAGAACGACTTGGTATAGGTCCTCGCCTTTAGAGCTGACCTTTCTGTAGCGTGCGATTTTACAAGAGTGAGAAGTGTTGTCGTATCCGACGAACTTTACACCGTCACAGTCGTGTACAACAACCCAATCATCAGTAGAAACTTTACCGGCGGCGCGTGAGCGATCGATTTGGGCTTGAATCTCCCTGTTAAACTCTTCCTCATTAATCTTTATCCCTCTTTCTCCTGCAATAAGAGCAGTGAGGTCAGACGGAAAGCCAAACGTATCGTAAAGCTCAAATGCATCAACTCCAGAAAGCACATCTCCCTTCTTCATATTCTTCATATGGCCTTCCAGACGGTCAATCCCCTTGTCAAGTGTGCGAAGGAAACTCTCTTCCTCCTGCTTAATCACTTTCTTGATCAAATCCTTCTGCGTCTCAAGTTCTGGAAAAGCGTTCCCGAGAGAATCGTGAAGGGCATCGACAAGATTGTAGATGAAAGGTTCTTTGAAATCTAGGAAAGAGTATCCATAACGGATAGCTCTTCTTAGGATTCGGCGTATTACGTATCCAGCTTTGTTGTTTGACGGAAGTTGTCCGTCGCAAATGCTGAATGCAACTGCACGGACGTGGTCTACAATTACTCTGAAGGCAACACTTTCGCTATCATCGCCTGCAGAGTAGGTTTTGCCTGATAGTTTGCTCAGTTGCTCGAGTAGGGGTGAGAAAACGTCGGTGTCGTAGTTGCTCTTTTTGCCTTGGATAGCCATCGCTAGCCTCTCGAAACCCATGCCAGTATCCACGTGCTTGTCAGGAAGAGGTTGCAATTCACCAGAAGCGAGTCTGTTGAATTCCATGAATACTAAGTTCCACACCTCAACGACTTGTGGGTGGTCTTGGTTTACTAGTTCAATTCCTGGTGTTGCAGCTTTTTCTTCATCGCTTCTGAGATCTATGTGGATTTCAGAACAAGGTCCGCAAGGTCCTGTTTCGCCCATTTCCCAGAAGTTATCCTTCTTGCTTGCAAGTATGATGCGGTCTTCAGAAATATGATTCTTCCAGTGCTCTCTAGCCTCTTCATCAACAGGGAGATGATCGTCCTTGTCTCCTTCGAATACTGTAACGTAGAGGTCTTCCTTGTTAAGGTTGTAATGCTCAGTCAAAAGTTCCCAAGCCCAAGCAATAGCGTCCTTCTTGAAGTAATCCCCAAAAGACCAATTACCCAACATCTCGAACATAGTGTGGTGATATGTATCCACACCCACCTCTTCTAAATCGTTGTGCTTTCCGCTTACCCTGAGACACTTCTGTGTGTCTGCCACCCTTGGGTGCATGATAGGACTGTTGCCTAGGAATAGATCCTTAAATGGATTCATTCCAGCATTTGTAAACATGAGAGTTGGATCATCCTTCAGAACCATAGGGGCGGATGGTACAATTTCGTGTCCTTTTGAAGCGAAAAAGTCTAAAAATGTCTGGCGGATTTTGCGCGATTCCATACTCGATTGTTTGAGACTTCGAATTTAATAAATACTCATCTGTCAAAAATGTGCGAAATTTGCACATTATGAGCTGGTTCCAAAAGACGAGATTCAACCCGCAAACCCTTCAAAATGAGGTGTTGCCGTACAAGACACGAGATTATATCTGGTGGGCTGTTCGTAATGTGGGTCTTGTAGTTTTAATCGGAACAGCGTCGATTTTCCTGTTTGACTACGCGTTTGACTCACCAAAAGACAGAGCGATGGCCCGTGAGATTCAGTTCTTAGAAGGTCAGGTCGAGCAGTTTAAGTCTGATGTTGATGAGATGGTGGAGGTGCTTGAGGATTTGCAAGTTAGGGACGACGCGATTTACAGGACTGTTTTTGGAACTGATCCCCTCCCGGGCTATAGGAGAAATCCTGGTGTTGGTGGGGCTGATAGGACTGAGCATCTGAGGGGATATGATCACACTGAGGAGGTGAGTGAGTTGCAGTTAAAGATTGCTGAGATTCAGCGCCGTCTTGTAGCCCAAAGCCGTTCGTTTGACGAAGTTATGGATCTCGCAAAGACACACGAGGCTCGTCTCCAGTCGATTCCAGCAATTCAGCCCATCAGAAATGACGACTTAAAACGCATGGCATCGGGTTGGGGTTGGAGGTATCATCCGATTTATAAGGTGAAGAAATTTCACTACGGAATGGATTTTTCAGCAGAGACTGGTACAGAAATTTTTGCCACTGGAGATGGGGAAGTAATTAAGGTGAGAAGATCGTATACAGGGTATGGGAGACACATCGTGATTAAACATGGTTTTGGCTATGAAACTCTTTACGCTCACATGGATAAAACGCTAGTAAAGAAAGGCCAAAAGGTGAAAAGAGGCGAGGTCATAGGTCTCGTTGGAAACACCGGAACCTCGGTAGCTCCACACGTTCACTACGAGGTGTTTAAGGATGGTAAAAAGGTGAATCCTGCTCATTATTATTTCAATGATTTAACCCCAGAGCAGTACGAAACATTGTTGCGCAATTCAGAGGCAGCGCATCAATCATTTGATTAAAGTAAGATCTTGTGCTATCTTGCTAGCCCTTATGCCTTTAAACTCTCCAATCCAAAAGCAATACTTTAGCATCTCAGAGGTGGCTAAAATGTTTGGCGTAAACGCTTCGCTTTTGAGATTTTGGGAAAAGGAATTCAAGCAGATACAGCCTAGAACAAACGCGCGTGGTAAGCGCTCTTACCGTGCGAAAGACATCGAAGTCATTCGTTCGATCTATGTGCTTGTAAAGGAACAAGGCTTTACTCTAGAGGGAGCAAAAAAAGCATTGACAGCTAGAAAAGGCGCAAGTGCTGAGGCAGGAGCTGCAGCTAAGAAAATTGCAAAAGAAAGTACTAAAGCAAATCAGCCAGAGGTGAAAAAATTAGATGAAGCGGTGAGAAAGGAGGCGATAGAAAGGCTAAAAAAACTGAGAGCTCAGCTATTGACTTTAAGGGCTGAGATGTAATCCTCTATTCCATCTTCAAGCGAAGTGAACTCTTGTGTGTACCCAGCTGCACGCAACTTACTCAAATCTGCTTCAGTGAAATACTGGTAGTTGTCACGGATGTCTTCGGGTGTGTCTATAAATTCGATCTCGGGTTCGACGCCCATAGAATTGAAGGTGGCGTTGACGAGGTCTAGGAAGGTTCGGGCTTTTCCGGAGCCAAGGTTATAAAGGCCACTCGGGGTGTAAAGCCTCTCCATCATCATGTGGAAGCAAACGTTGCAGACGTCCTTAACGTAGACAAAATCGCGGGACTGCTCGCCGTCTTTGAAGTCCGGGTTGTGAGAGCGGAAGAGCTTCATGCTGCCAGTTTGAAGAACTTGACGGTAGGTGTGAAGGACTACTGATGCCATTCGGCCCTTGTGGTTTTCACCAGGCCCGAAGACGTTGAAGAATTTGAGTCCAGCCCAAAAGTAGGGCTTGCGATCCTGCTCGAGGGCCCACTTGTCGAAATCGTTTTTCGAATCGCCGTATGGGTTAAGGGGCTCGAGCTTGGGTACGATGTCGTGGGAGTCGGTGTAGCCGTAAGAGCCGTCGCCGTAGGTGGCCGCTGAGCTGGCGTAAACTAGAGCAAGTCCATATTCAACACACAGATTCCATACCTCTTTTGAGTAATCTAAATTGAGATCGTTGAAAAGCTCTACGCTCATTTCTGCAGTATCAGTTCTCGCTCCAAGGTGGAAGACAAACTGTACTTGATTTTCGTTTTCTCTGAGCCATTGCGGGAAGGCTCTTCTGTCAACACGGGTAGTGTGCTTGAGGTGAGAGTAGTTGGTAGTTTGGGATTCGTTAGAAAAGTCATCTACAAGGACTAAATCATTGAAACCTTCAATATTTAACCTTTCTGCTAATTGACTCCCAATGAATCCTGCGGCCCCTGTAATGATAATCATAGAACTAGTTTATATATTTGTATAACATTATGAGAAAAAAGGTATACATAACTCGAAGAGCACGTTTCAATGCTGCCCATAAATTATGGAATCCTAAATGGGATGACCAAAAAAATATTGAGATATTTGGAAAATGTGCAAATCATAACTGGCATGGACATAATTATGAACTACATGTTACTGTTAAAGGTTATCCAAATGAGGATACAGGATATTGCATGGATATGAAAATTCTTTCAGACATCATAAAAGAATTTATTGAAGAGCCCCTTGATCACAAAAACTTAAATCTTGATGTTCCTTGGATGTATGGGAAA
>PBNL01000048.1 GCA_002723115.1 Methanobacteriota archaeon
CAGATGATGCCTCCAAGTTGATTGGTTGCATCAACGCCCTGTCGAAGCGGGTTGTAGGTGACGATGGCAGCATCAAGTCCACGGACCCTGAACCCATGAAGCGGGCGGTGGCATTTTGTTCAAACATCAAGGTTTCAGAGAAAATCACGGACACCTTCAACGACGCGGGGGACATCTATTTGGATGAATTGGATGAAGCCGCGCGCGCTGGAATGGTGCGGGTTTCATCCAAGCACATCGATGGGTCCATGAATGCCCCGCAACGTGACGAATTGATGTCTTGGTTGCGCAGCACTTCAGGCGAAACAGACCAATGTCGAATTTTGACCAACGTACGGTGTCTCAGTGAGGGGGTGGATGTCCCTTCGTTGGACGCGGTGATGTTCCTGTCGCCAAGGAATTCGCAGGTGGATGTTGTGCAATCAGTAGGTCGCGTGATGAGGCGCGCCCCCGGCAAGAAATACGGATACATTATCATTCCAGTGGTCGTGCCTTCAGACGTCAGTGCAGAGAAAGCCCTGGAGGACAACGAGCGGTTCAAGGTGGTGTGGACTGTGCTGAATGCGCTTCGTGCTCACGACGACAGGTTCAATGCCACGGTCAACAAGATTGATCTCAACAAGCGCCGCCCAGACAACATCTTGGTGGGACGTCCCGAGCACATCTTTGATGGCGAGGGAGGCATGGTCAACGAGCCCAATAGCCCCTACGGAGACATCGGTCGTCAGCTTTCGCTTCACTTTGAGGAGCTTCAAAATGCGGTGTATGCCAAGCTGGTCGAAAAAGTTGGAGACCGCCGCTACTGGGACAATTGGGCCAAAGATGTCGGGCAGATTGCCGAACGACAAGTCAACAGAATCACCAAGCTGGTTCACTCAGAAGGTGAGCATGCGAAGGCCTTCAAAAGCTTCATGGATGGGTTGCACAAAAACATCAACCCTTCCATCACGGAGAACGAGGCCATCGAAATGCTTTCGCAGCACATCATCACGGGCCCCATTTTTGACGCACTCTTTCAGGGTTACGACTTCGTGCGGGAAAACCCCGTAAGTCGGGCCATGGAGGATATGCTGAGCTTGCTCGAGGAGCAAGCCTTTGAAAAGGACGCCGAAAGCCTTCAAGCCTTTTACGCCTCGGTCAAAAAAAGAGCGGAGGGCATTGACAACGCCGAGGGCAAGCAGCGCATCATCATCGAACTTTACGACAAGTTCTTTAAAACCGCTTTCCCCAAGTTGGTCGAGAAGTTGGGCATTGTCTACACCCCGGTGGAGGTGGTTGACTACATCATCCATTCGGTGGATGATCTGCTCAAACAGGAGTTTGGCAAATCGCTTTCGTCCGAAGGTGTCCACGTCCTCGACCCGTTTACAGGCACGGGCACATTTATCACCCGCATCTTGCAAAGTGGTCTCATCAAACCTGAGGACCTCAAGCGCAAGTACACCCAAGAGCTTCACGCCAACGAAATCGTCCTTCTTGCCTATTACATCGCCGCCATCAATGCCGAAAACGCTTACCACGATTTGCTCGATGAAGGGGAGGCCTATGTACCGTTTGATGGCATTTGCTTGACGGACACATTCCAACTCGGCGAGGCCGACGGCTCTGGAACGCTGTACTCGGACATGTTCCCTAAGAACTCCTCTCGAGTAGAGGCGCAGAAGAAGTCCAAAATCCAGGTGATTGTGGGCAATCCGCCCTATTCGGTGGGTCAGGGGTCGGCAAATGACAATGCGCAAAACCAAGACTACCCACTTTTAGAGTCCAAAGTGGAACATTCTTATGCCGAACGCTCTGTCGCGACCAACAAGAACAGTCTATACGACTCGTACATCAAGGCCTTCAAGTGGTCATCTGAACGATTGGACCCTGAGAAGGGCGGTATCATTGGGTTTGTGACCAATGGCAGTTGGATCGATGGGAACGCACAAGACGGCATGAGAAAATGTTTGGCCGAAGAGTTCACATCCATCTACGTTTTCAATCTGCGGGGCAATGCAAGAACGAGTGGAGAGCAACGCCGTATGGAGAAGGACAACGTCTTTGGGCAGGGAACTCGCACCCCGGTCTCCATCTGCTTCCTGGTCAAAAATCCCAAGGTGAAGGTGGATGCGGCCACCATCTATTACCGAGACATTGGAGATTATTTGACTCGAGAAGAAAAGTTGACGATTGTCAGCTCAGCGGGGAGCATGCTTTCCAAAGAAATGAAGTGGAAGGTCATCAAGCCCAACAAGGCAGGTGATTGGATCAATCAACGTAGTGAGGCATTTGAGACGATGATCCCGCTTGGGGATAAGAAGGGGAAGAGTGAGAAAACGGTATTCAAACCGATATATACAAAAGGACTAATGACAGGAATTGATAGTATGGCCGTCAACTTCAGTCGGAAGTCTTTAGTGTCGAACTTGGAAAGCTCTGCGAAATTTTACAATGACGAGCTTGAAAGATTGCGGGACTTGGATACTATTTCAGTAACCGACCTGACCATAGACAACACAAAATTCAACTGGTCTAGTGGCTTTCAAATATTGATAAACAACAAGCGGGAACTTCATCTCAAAGAAGAATCAATCCGACCTGTGACTTATCGGCCGTTTACCAAGCAAAATAGCGTGCACGACAAGAGTTGGAATGAAAGGACTTATCGCACTTTTTTGACACATCCTATATCTCGAGACGCGAAAAATCTCGTTATCATCACTACCGGTCTTGGAGTGACTAAGCCATTCAATGCTTTTATGTCAAGTGAGTTGCCTGATGTTCAGGCTTTAGCAAATTGTCAGTGTTTCCCACTGTGGTATTGGGAAGAGGAGAAGGCAGGTGACTTGTTCGCTACTTCAGGCAAGCAATGTGGATTGACCGATTGGTTCATCGGTGAAGGGAAGAAGCGATTTGGACAAGATGTGACCCCGGAAGATTTGTTCTACTATATCTACGGATTGTTGCACACCAAATCGTACCGAGAAACCTTTGAAAGCGATGTCAAGAAGGTGCTGGCCCGTGTGACATTGGATGTCACGAAAGAACAATACGAAGCGCTACGTGACGCAGGCAGAAAGTTGGGGGATTTGCACGTGAACTACGAGTCAGTTCCTCCGCATCCTGATGTGATGGTCTATGGTGACGAATGGGAGAATTTCAGGGTAGAAAAACTGAAACACCCCAAAAAGGGCCAGACCGACCAAATCATCTACAACAGCCAAATCACCATCTCCAACATCCCCGAAAAGGCCTATGAATACGAGGTGAATGGACGAAGTGCAATTGGATGGCTCTTAGATCGTTACCAAGTCAAAACGGACAAGAAGAACGGTATTACAAACGACCCCAACGATTGGGCGGAAGAAGTGGGCAACCCTCGGTACATTTTGGACCTTATCCTCAGCGTCATTCACGTCAGCACACAGACTGAAGACATTGTGAACGGCCTGCCAGAAATTGACTTTGACTGAGCCTACTTGACCAAATCGGGATTCAGGGTGTTCGGCTTCTGTACTGCTGGGTCCACGAAAACAAAGCTGATTCACTCGCGCTCCACTGCGAGATAAGCACTAAAGCCTAGTCTGTAGCAACATTGTGTTGTTTAAGGATTAGGCTTTAGTGTTTATTGCAACGAAGTTGCTGAATCAGCATTGTTGAGCTGCCGGTGGGAGCATCGAGCGAAGCGAGGTACTCCCATCACATTTCCCTTACCTTGCCTTATCTAACCTCGAAAAATGACAAGGAACTACATTTTAATATATCTCGCAATAATTGGCACAACCTCAACCACGCTCGCCCAATCCAACGAACTCTTCACCATCTACCTGGTCAGACATTCAGAAAAGGACCACAGTTCTCCAAACCAATCTGACCTCCCACTCTCACAATGCGGTGAGCAACGATCATATGCCCTCAGCAACTTCCTAAGCGATGTCCAACTAGAAGCCATTTACAGCACTGATTACACCAGAACACTATCCACAGCCCACCCGACAGCAACTTCAAAAAGCCTAGAAATTCAAACCTACCACCCCTCAAACCTCGAGGAATTCGCACGAACCCTCCTCAACAATCAACAAAACGCACTTGTCGTGGGACACAGCAACACAACCGGATATTTGGCAGGATTTCTAATAGGTGAAGAAGGGGAGGACATCAGCTTAGATACATACGACAGAATTTACCAAGTGGATGTATCTGGCACCTCAACCAAATTGCATTTAATACACTCGTCTTTTGAATGTGATGAATAATGGGGTAACTTTCTTATCCGATTAATTCACACGTTTTCATATGGTTTATAGATTACCATTCTTGTTTGTCGCGCTACTTTTTTGTTTTAACACAACAAACGCTCAAGTAGAAGTTCCTATTGATAATTATTCAGTAAACGGCAACGGTCAAGTTCAGCTGTCAATTCAAGCTGAAGCTGATAAATACTATATCCTACATGCTCAGCATAGCCCTACTTTCGAATGGGCTACATCAATGACTATGGGAGTGAATGGAACCATGGTTATTTCAGAGCCCTCTGGAGCTTATCCAATAGATGCATATACTATAACTGAGCACGACATATCGGATCCTGATGATTATGATGGCGATGGAATTGACGATATAACGGAGTATAATAACATGCCGACGGATGCGCCGATAAACCATGCAGAATCTATTCCATTTATCGATGGAGCTACCTCTATTCCAGATGCTGAAACATTTATGGAACTAGCTACCATTAACAATGTTTCATGGGCTCCATTTCTAGATGACCAATTGTATGTGAAGTTTGGTATTCTAGATAGAGATACGCCAGAGCCCAAGGTGTACTTCATCAATAGCAATACTCATACGATACACGCGCAATTTTTCTCTGCTATTAATGCAGAAGGGGTTGGGCCGGGTAAAGGAGAGATTGTTTTCAACCCAAACGTGATTAATGATAACGGTTTAATAGGAAGCTATTCATTTAATTTCTCCGTTGGTAATGCATATAATTTTGAGGATACTCAAAGAACATATGAGCTTCTTATTGCAAGTATGCCATTCTTGCAGAATAACATGAACCACTTTATTGGTGCGTCTTATGAAAACACTCATCTTTCACAATATTCTGATCAGTTTGAGGAATCTACGTTTGATGTTGTATTAGAATCTGATGTTTTTGCCGACATAGATTACATTCCTTTTCACGAGGCTGAAGGTTATGGATACTTTAAGCATATGTCACTTGATGAAACTCCTGGTTCAAGAGATATTGTTTTATATGATGTGTTGCCAAATTCTCTCCCAAGAGTTGGAGGTATTATTACTTCCGTAGTCCAAACCCCTCTCTCACACGTTAATCTTAGAGCGATTCAGGACAATATCCCAAATGCTTATATAGCAGACCCATTGTCAGTAGATTCTATAGCGAGCCTACTAAACAACTACGTTCATTACAAAGTGGAGAACGACCATTTTGAGATTCACGAAGCGACATTAGACGAGGTAAACGAGTGGTATGATGCGATTAGACCCACAGAGGAGCAAATTCCAGAACGCGATCTTAGCATAACCCAAATCCTACCTCTAGACTTCATTGAATTCGATATGTCATCAGCATTTGGAGCGAAGTGCACAAACGTGGCGACGATGAGGTCGTTTGGCATGCCAGATGGAACTATCCCCGACGGGTTTGGCATACCATTCTACTATTACGACGAGTTTATGCAGTTCAATAATTTCTATCTAGAAGCCCAAGTCATGATAGAAAACCCTGCATTCCAAAACGACATCAACTTCCGCATCCAACGTCTAGAAGATTTCAGAGAAGACATCAAGGACGCGCCCATGCCTCAATGGATGTTGGATGATTTACAAGCTATGCATGAGGATTTCCCTCCAGGAACAGCTGTAAGATGCAGGTCCAGCACTAACAACGAGGACCTTCCAGGCTTCAGTGGCGCAGGTCTCTACACATCACGAACCCAACACCTCGACGAAGGGCACATCTCCAAGTCAATTAAGCAGGTATATGCTAGTATGTGGAATTTCAGGGCTTACGAAGAGAGAGACTTCTATCGTGTCGACCATCTTATGGCGGCCATGGGGATTTTATGTCACCCCAATTTCGAAGAAGAAAAATCTAACGGAGTAGGGATCAGCATCGACCCCATTTATGGAACTGAAAACACGTTCTACCTCAACACACAAGTAGGGGAGTCCTTGATTACAAACCCAGATCCAAATTCAGTTCCTGAAGAGATCCTTCTTTTCGAAGACCCAGAAGAGGGGTCTGGATACCTCGTATTGAACCTGTCAAACCTTGTCGAGCAGGGTGAACTGGTAATGGACCAAATCTACCTAGACCAAATGAGAGATTACCTCTCGACCATCCACGATGAATTCGCCATCCTATACGATGTCGAAGGCATTGAAGGGTTTGGGATGGATATAGAGTACAAGGTGACTGCTGAAGATCTATTGGTAATCAAGCAAGCAAGGCCTTGGGTGTCTTTTTGGTCTGACATAAAAGCGGATCATGATTTGGACTTTGCCGAATTCGTAAGCCCAACACCCTCAGCAGAACTTGGCAATAGCGAAATAGTTGTCGCAAACATCGCCAACACCGGCCTCAACGATATGTCTGACTTCGAACTGGCTCTAATTGTCAATGATGAACTCATCGAAACCCTGACAATAGAAGAAACCATAGAGCCATTCTCAAGCGCAGAATTTGAATTTACTCTACCCCAAGATTTCTCTCTAATCGGAGATTATACTTTAACAGGAATCGTAACTGATGAAGATGATGAATATGGGAACAACGACACTCTTATCTATATGCTATCTAAGAATCACTCTTTAGACGCTGAGGTGCATTTGAGCCAACTCGATGTTCTTTGTGATAATGAAGTCCAAACCAACATCCTATTCACCAACCACGGCGATGAACCAATCAATTCTGTTGAGTTTGAAGTCTTTGTGAATGGTGAAAGCGTTGGCACTTTCAATGAGGAAGTAGACATGTCATTTCAAGATGAAGAAATGGTGTTAGTATCCTTCCCCAACACCCTTCAAGAGTCAGATAACGAAATTTCAGTCAACCTTATCAGCGTCAACGGAGAACAAGATGGAGATGCGATGAATAACATTTCATCTGCGACAATTGACGAAGATGAAGAATCATCATTTGAAGAGATCACGCTGATTATTACACCTGATGATTGGCCTTCCGAAACAACTTGGGCTGTATTCGATCAATGGGGAAATACAATTGCTGAAGGAGATGTAAATAACAGCACAGATGTGTTTACCGAACACATTTGCATCGACTATGACGCCTGCTATACTTTGTACGTCTACGATTCGTGGGGGGACGGAATATGCTGTGCTGGCGGATGGGGTAATTTCTTTGTCCTTAACTCTTCAGGTTACATCATTGTCGACAACGATGGTGACTTCGGTTATGAAGCTCAAGAGCTCATTTGTCCTTCAGGAGGAGGGTGTAGCATTACGGCAGATATTAATGTTACACATTCTATCGACAACGATGGGTCAATTTCCATTTATGCATATGCAGGAATAAGCCCTTATCAGTATAGCATTAATGGAGGCGATTCTTTCTCAAACAACAACACCTTCGACAACCTAGAACCTGGCGAATACGACGTTGTTGTAAAGAGTGATGATAATATTTGCCTCTATGAGGAAACAGTTACTATTGAGCATTGCACTCTTACAACCGTAGATATTGATGTTACTCATGTCACTTCAGTTGTAGTGGCTGATGGAGCGATCATATTCACCCCAACATCTGGAAATCCCCCATATTTATTTAGCATTGATGGAGGCCAAAACTTCGTAGAAAACAACGAGTTCTACAACCTAGCAGTCGGAACCTACAACGTCATCGTCATGGACGCATCAGGCGCCTGCATCTTCGAAACCACCGTCCCAGTAGATGTAACAAACGGCCTCAACGACTTCAACCCAAGCCTCACAACCTACGAAATCAAACTCTACCCCAACCCCACAAACGACCAAATCAACATCGAATTCAGCTCTTTAGCTGAGCCACTCGAAGCGATCAATGTTGTCGTGTATGACAACTGGGGAAGGCTGGTAGATACTGGTTCGATTTCAGGTGGCTCTAGTGGTAGGACGACTCTGTCGTTACACGATCTCGTCCCTGGAATCTACTACGTTAAGTGCTTCAATAATCGCGTTGAGAAGTACTTTAAGGTGGTTAAGGTTTAGGGGGGGATGCATTACACTTAACATCTCAATTCCTATCTAAATAATGTGTGAATCAAATTTTTAAATAGCGTTCTTTTTAAATTAAATTACAGCTTAAGCCAAATAATAATATTTTAAGGATTTATTAATTTACCCAAATCTGATTTTTTTGGTTTTATATATCAATATTAGTTTCAAGTATATATGAAATTTCAAAAGGTTAGAAAAGAGCACATTCTCCAAGGAATTGAAGACTTTAAGGAAAATGGATATCCAGATGAATTTGGCCCATCTTCCACATATGATTTAGTGCATAATGGTGAGAGGTTTCCTCCAAAAGCAATAATGGCATATGCTCAATCCCATGTAGATGGTGATAGAATTAAATCAAATTTTACGGGAGGGCAAAACACTGATTGTTTTAACGCGTTTGAAAGAGAAGGGTTTAAAATCTTATTTAAAAATGATCCTATTCTAGATCTAATTGCTAGGTATAAAACTTACATAGCAGAAACCAAAATGCAGGATGAGGTTTATAAATGGAGACTTGTAAGTGAATACTCAGGTCGTCCAGATATAAATGCTGCAGATTTTTCAAAAGAAATTAAATCAATAAAATTTGATAACCTCATATATGCTATGAGTTCTGCAGTTTTAAATCATATAGCGAGGGAAAAGCCAGAAAAATTAAGGTTGTTGTTTAAAGATCTATTTGATGAAAATACTTCATTAAAAAATCGAATAGTAAAGTTTAATGAAGATTCATTGAAATTGTATAGGTCAATAGGTGAAGAGCTTGGTCACCATCAAGATGAAAGATCTATGGCAACATATCTTTCATTTTATAATCCTGAAAAGTATACTTTTTATAAAAGCGGATTTTATAAAAAATTCTGCGAACTGTTGGTTGTAAAGCCACTAAGGAAAAATGAAAAGTATGTTCATTATTTAGAGCTTCTAGACTATTTCATAGAAACTTATATTTCTAATGATAAAGAGTTGATTAAAACTGTTAAGGGATTTATTCCAGAATATTATGACGGATCTAATCACATGCTATTAGCTCAGGATATATTGTATTGTATGCTAGATAAAAAACAAGAAGATCTCAGCGTTTTTAAATTGATTCAAACGTTTTTAGAACAAGCAAAAAGCGGAGATTTAAAAACGGCTCAATACCCTAAGTCATATCAAAATTTAGTTCTTAAAGTTAGTTTTGGAAAAGGGACACCAGCGCGAATTCCTTGGATGGGATTTTATAAAAAGCCAAATTCAATTTCAAAAGGCATATACCCGGTTTATCTATACTTTAAAGAGCATGAAAAATTAGTTCTAGCTTATGGAATTAGTGAGACTCATAAGAGTGGTGTTGATTGGGTAAATACAGATCATCTTACCACAATTGATGAATGGCATAATCAAGAATTTCAAAGAAATCCATCTAGATATGGATTGTCATATATCAAAGGTGTATATGATGTTAAAGATGGCTTAGATGAAAATAAAATAATATCTGATTTAGAGGAAATTATTGGAGAATATGATAATATCAATTTCTCAATTGATTCTAACTATTGGGTATTCCAGGGTAATCCAGATCGATATGACTTTGTGTCTGCAATTGAAGATGATAAGGTAGACAATTGGACTGTGTCAGCTCATAAGGATAAAATCAAAACAGGAGATAAGGTAATTCTTTGGATTACAGGGAAGGAATCAGGTTGCTACGCCCTTGCGGAAGTGTCAGAAGATCCACATGTTTTTAATGAACCTCAGAGTCAATATTGGAAGGATGAGGATAATTCAACTACAAGAGCTGGAATAGAGGTCACTCATAATTTTTCCAAATCTCCAATTTATAAGGATCAAGTTCTGTCTGAACCAAAGCTTGCTGACCTAAAAGTAGGCCATCAAGGGACGAATTTCTCAGCAACTAGAGAGCAATACGAGACTATTCTAAATATGACAACAGCATCTGCAAACACAAACTACTGGCTATACTCTCCTGGTCAAGATGCAAAGTATTGGAATGATTTTTACAGTGACGGAATAATGGGGCTTGGCTGGAATGACCTTGGAGATTTAGCGCAGTATAAAAGCAAACATGAAATTAAAACTGCTTTAAAAAAGCAAGGCGATACAGCAGGAATGAACAATGTTCTTGCAAACTGGGATTTTCTAAACAGATTGAAAGAAGGAGATGTCGTAATCGCAAAACAGGGAACTAAAAAATTATTAGGATATGGGGTGGTTACTTCTGATTACATATTTGATGAGTCACGAAGTGATATGCATAGCCTAAGGAAAATAGATTGGAAACTAAAGGGAGATTGGGTTTTTGACTCTCATGGACTCCCAGTTAAAGCATTAACTATTATCACTCAATACAAGTCAAATAAACCTGAGTTTGAACAATACTATGAGGATTTGTTGTCTGCAATGGGAGTTGATGTTCCCAAAACAAAAAAGCCAATTATGCCAATAAACAAAATTCTTTACGGCCCACCTGGAACTGGTAAGACATATTTCTTAAAGGAGTACTTGTTTGATAAATACACTTCTAATGACAAAAAAATAAAGCGTTACGAATTCGTAACCTTTCACCAGAGTTTTGCATATGAAGACTTCATAGAAGGGATTAAGCCAATCGTTGGTGATGAAGTTGAAGGCGAGTTGAAATATGAGATTAAACCAGGAGTGTTTACTGACATGTGTCAACGCGCAAAAAATGATCCTGACAATAAATATGCAATCTTTATAGACGAGATAAATAGGGGGAATGTGTCTGCAATTTTTGGCGAGTTAATCACTCTTATTGAGACAGATAAAAGACTCGGAGCAGATAATGAAATGAAAGCTACACTCCCTTATTCTAGAAATTCTGATTTTGGTGTTCCTAAGAACCTGGATATTTATGGTACTATGAATACAGCTGATAGATCTGTTGAGGCATTAGATACTGCACTTAGAAGGAGGTTTACATTCGAAGAATTTATGCCTAAACCTGATCTGCTTTCTGAAAAGAAAATAAATGGTGTAGACTTAGCTGAATTGCTAATTAAGATCAATACTCGTATAGAATCATTAATCGATAGAGATCACACAATTGGACATGCATTTTTCATAAACATAAAGACCGTAGATGAACTTAGGGAGGTGTTTACTGACAAAATCATTCCATTGCTTCAAGAGTATTTCTATGGTGATTATGGCAAAATTGGCCTTGTGCTAGGGGCTGGATTTGTAGAAAGAAATGAGCCAGAGGATGATCTGTTTGCGGATTTTGAATATGAAGGAAGTGAAGGATTAGCCCAAACTTCTTTTGACCTCATTCCAACTGAAGAATTAGACTTTGAAGAAGCTTTAAAACTATTGATGAAGTAGTGAGGAAAATTGTAGCATATGAATACGAATCAATTCGATTTTCAAAAGAAGAAATTGACTCTGGAATATTAGACTCATTATTGAGGTTTAATGAGCTACATAGCAACAAATATTTTGACGGTATATCTAAAGGAATTAAGCTAAAACAGTTCGTTGGCATAATTCAGGTTCAAGATTTAACTATTGAAATTTTACCTAAAATTGATAAGGAATCTAATAGTGAAGAAGGCTGGAGAAATGTGCTAATTCAGATGCTTAAAAGCACTGGAAGACTTAAAGTTGACACTTCAGGGTCAGCTAATGTTTCAAAGCAAAACTTTAATCTCTTAGAAATCTACTTCGAATTATTCTTAAGGAATTTAGATAGTATAATTCATTCAGGTCTTATCAAAAAATACAGATTCCAAACTGGAAATTTGAACGCCCTTAAGGGTAAAATAAACTTTGCAGGAAATATTAGAAAAAATCTTGTTCACAGAGAAAGATTCTACACTACTCACCAAGTTTATGATGTAGATCACACTATTCATCAAGTGCTTTCAGAAGCCTTAGAAGTTGTTTCTCAATTCTCACATGGAACTCGCCTTAATGATACATGTAGAAGGGTGCAATTAGAGTTTCCGGAAGTTCAATCCATTAATGTTAATGAACAGACCTTCAATTCAATAAAACTTAATAGAAAGTCAGCCCATTATAAAGAGGCATTAGAGTTAGCCAGGCTAATTATTCTTAACTACTCACCTGACATAAAATCTGGAAAAGAGAAAATGTTATCTATTCTATTCGATATGAATAGTCTTTGGGAGGAATATGTACTTTCTACATTGAGAAAAGAATGCAGGGGAACTAATACGAAAGTTAGAGGGCAGTCTTCAAAGAAGTTTTGGAATACTAGCACAATTAGACCTGATATAGTAATTGAAAAGGCAGATGGAGAAGTTATTGTTGTTGATACTAAGTGGAAGCGATTAAAATCATCTACAGCATCAGTTAATGACCTGCGCCAAATGTATGCATATGGGAGATTTTGGAATGCAGAAAAGGTAATGCTATTGTACCCAGGAGACCAGTCTAGCAAAGAATACTCGCCTTACTTAAATCAAGATTTAGATGTCACAAATCATAAGTGTAGACTTGGGTTTGTTAGCGTTCTTGATAGCGAAGGGAAACTAGATAAAACAATAGGTGAGGAAATCCTCGCCCTCACCGCCTAATCACCCCATACAGAATAGGACATACCCAGCTCCAACTGCCATTAGGAGGACTACTGAAATTCCAAATGCTACGAACAACCTGAGGTGATTGCTCGTTATCGTGCCTAGCCAGTATCGCCAGGCGTACCTTGAAACTGCAAAAAGTAGTAGGCCACCTACGCCAAATACTATCAGTGCTGTAACCAGATCCAAATCCTGATTTGTCACCACGCCGATAGCGACATAAATGCATATCAATAGGGGTAACAACGAAGTAGGTCTAGAAGGCGGCGAGTCCATGGCGGTCAAGTCTAAAGTCCGCTACCATCCTGTGGCATCTTTGCCCAAGGTAAGAAAATCATCGATAGGAATCCTAACTACCTCATTTCTTGCTTCTTCCAGTAGGTGAGACTCCTCCAAGCCCATTCCGCTGGACCAAATTTATATCTCTCCATCCACCATTTTGAGAATGCAATTTGAAAAGCCCAAACCGGCAAAATCACCAACCAATGCTCAGCCCTCCCAAGTGTTCCAAACAATCCAAACCCATGTCCGAAGAATATTGTGGTAGCAATAACGGTTTGCATCAAATAATTAGTCAGTGCCATCCTGCCAACAGGTGCGAGGTACTTTTCTAGTTTGGGCCCCCAAGAGCCCTGAAGCATAAGCATGATGATTCCTATGTACATCAACACCACGCCTACAGATCCGATGCTGTTGAAAATTGTTCCCTGAAAGAATGAATACTCGCAAGCATAATCGTGGATTGCATTTTTATTCATTCCAAAAGCGACAAATCCAAGTCCTATGAAGAAGCCGAAGAATCTGAGGTTTTTATAAAAGCTCTTGTTTTTTTCGCCTGTAATTACTCCGCTTTTGTAGAGAGCCATACCAAGGAGCATCATTGCAGTGATCTTCCACGACATGATCATCAAAAACACAAAGGTTTGCATAGCAATTGTGTTCTCGACTCTGTATGGCATTTGGTCCATCCATGAACCTGTCATGGCAGCTATTTCATCGTTTATATATTCTTGTGAAGGATTCCACATTTCGCATAATTTAGCGACCTCACTTGCTTCCCAATAAGGCATGCTCCAGCCGCTAAGAAGGCTTCCGCCTATCTCAACAGAATAGAACAGTGCAGCCAAGATTAGAAGCGATCGAACACTCCAGTTTCTAAACAAGAATACCCAAATCGAACACAACGCATAAGACACTAGAATATCACCACTCCAGAGTAGGTAGCCGTGAGCCATACCTATTAGAAGTAGCCAAAAATTTCTTCTGCAATGCCATTTGGCCTCGCTCAATCCCTTCACCTTAAGTCTATCAGTAAACATTACTACTCCAGCCCCAAAAAGGATGGAGAACAGCGACATAAATTTTGTGTTTGCAAAGAGCTGAGTAAACTCATAAGCCCAA
>PBNL01000049.1 GCA_002723115.1 Methanobacteriota archaeon
CTAAAACTCTAAACTATCTTTGCACACCCTTCGGGGAAACGGTGGCTATAGCTCAGTTGGTTAGAGCACTGGTTTGTGGTTCCAGGGGTCGTCGGTTCAAATCCGATTAGCCACCCAAAGAAAAAGGCCAAGCGAAAGCTTGGCTTTTTTTGTGCTAAAACGCTCGTAATAAGCTAGCTTATTTAAGAGTGGGTAAGCGCCAAAAAAAGACATCGTCAGATGTCCTTTTTCTTTGAAGGCCCGACAGCTAATTCTCGGATCACAGAGTAATCCTTAAAAATAGTCATTCCCAATATGTACCGTTAAATACAAAATTTCTATATCACATAGGATATCCTCCCTACCATCTGTCCCCATACCCCAAGCGACAAAGCCCATACCAAAACTATAATTAGAAGTCTCGTGATTTTTAATTAAGACTTCCTATTTACTTAAAAACCTGGAAAGCTTGAAATTGAACTCTTTAGCAGACTTCGCCGAAGTGGGACAGTATGAAAAGTAGGTCCGCAACAGTGACAGAACCATCGTTATTCACATCGCCTGTGCAATCAGAAGTGCAGCTGAATTGGCCAAGCATGATCAGGATGTCGGCAACTGTCACATGGCCGTCGTTGTTGATGTCTGCTGGGCAGTTGCAGCTGTCGTACTCGCAAGAACCGTCGTTAGTGTTTGCCTGCTCGTCGTAATTGCATGCGTCAGGGTCTGTGCAGCCTGGAATGTCAACTCCCATGCACGAGACGTATGGTTGATCGCAGAAAATCATTACGTCTTGGGATTGGGATGTGCCGTCGAGGAATGGGAAGGAGCAACTGTTGCCGTTGGAGCTGATCTCTACAGCTGTGAGCCCCGAGGTGCCGTCAGTCCAGCCGTCGCCACCGCCATCGCTCAAGTTGAGCGTGTAGGTGCCGAGGGGAATTGATACGGTTTGGGTTACAACATAGTTGCCATCAACTTCTTCTATGGAAAGTGGGCTTCCTCCTGGGTATGGATATTGGAGCAAGCTTGATGAGTTGCATGAACCGCATCCTGTCATGACGCAGACTGAGAAGAATCCAGCGAAAATTTGGCCTTCTGAGTTGGTCAAAGTGCTTGTTGATAGGCACCATTCATCATCTAAAGACCAAACCAGCGTAACATCTGTATATGTGCAATCATCCTCCGAATCACATATTCCGTCGCCATCTACATCAGCTTCACAATCTCCACCACACACTCCTATAGCATCTATAACATTGCCATTGCAATCGCAATCGCCGGCAGGAATATCCTCACAACCACAATCGTAAATCGCTCCAGGTCCTCCACAAATTCCACAGGCGTCGAAGTACTCGCAACTACCATCATGATCTGTAGCGAATGAGTTATAGTTACACGCTTGAGGATCTGTACAACCCAGAATTACTGGAATGCCCGGACATAACCCCTGCAAAGTTACCTTAAGACTGTAGTCAATGTCATTGGAATTTGTCCACCCATTAATAGCATTTACAGTCCAATCGCCAGATCCCAAAATAACAGGTGATGAGTACTCAAACGAAGCATTATAAGTACCTGAAGCAGAGACGTTCCAAAAGCTTGGCCAAACATCAGTTCCCTCACTGCAATTTGACGTTACATCGTAACCACCGACTGACATACATTCCCCTGAAGGAGAAATGATTTCTACCAGAAGATCTCCAGCCCAACTACTATTACTTGTTGTATTTGAAAATTCTAATTCAAAGTCAATACCCATTAATGCTCCAGTAGCTACAGAAGTAGTAGATGCAGATTCATTACCAGATAGAGTTGCAGCAACTAGGATATTTGTAATGCAAGTGCAATCGTATCCTGCGGGTGCATAATAACAAGAGCCGTCATCGAATTCAGCACTGCTATCGTAGTTACAAGCCTCGGGGTCTGTGCAACCGCTGCATTCTGAGCCATCGCCGTCACAAACTCCGCAGACGTCATAATCAGCACAAGAACCATCGTCTTCAGAAGCGTTTGGGTCGTAGTTACATGCAGAAGGATCTGTACAGCCGTATACTGATCCGCAAGACGTTTCTAAAGCACCACAATTGTTGTAGCAATTCGCTGAACTAGTGTTGGGTATAAGAGCATTGTTCTCTACTATTTCATGAAACAATAAAGTGATTGAACCTCCACCTATAGCATGACAGTAACTCATGATAGTGCCTACTTGGCCTTGAGGGTTATTTGTATATCCTCCACATGGACCTTCTAGATCTCCACAGTTGTCAATAGGACCTCCTGGCCATCCACACCAGTGTGTGTGGTTAGCTCCAAAATTATGCCCTATCTCATGGCTTACAACCATTAAGTTCCATGTATAACTTGGAAGATTCACTGTAGTATTATTGTTCATTGCTGAACTAAAAGCCACTCCCCATCCATTACAATTTCCTCCCAAATATGCTATGCCACCAGTTCCAGTATTATTCCTCTTAGTCATAAGATGTACCAGATCGTGATCAGAATTTGCCAGAGTGCTATTCGTTTGCCATGTGTATCTCACTGATTCTAACATAGTACCAGCATCCTCAACATATGAAGCATAAGGATCTGTGGTCTGCCAAATATTGATGTACGTCGGCTGAAGCGTAATTAAATCATTGAGCTCAGTTCTATATATCTCATCAGAACCAGCCAGAATTGCAAGAGCCCAATTGATCGCCGAATTACACGAACCGAACGTATCATATGTATACTTATCAATATCCAATCCTATTTCCACGCAATCAGGATCCAACGACTTCTGCTCATTCTGCTGGTAAGATCGTTCTATCCTATCCTTCCTAATCATTTCATCCGCAGCACACGAAAAGGAATGAGTTTCCTTCGAGTCATTTACATCGAACATGATGTAGTCGTTGGGGAAGGGTGAAGAGAGGTTTGGTTTAAGTTCAAAAACTCGCCCCTTATATCTCACAGACCCCATCAAATAATCATCAAACACAAGCAAAATTCCGCCTAAACCACTTCCCGTCACATCAAAAGTTTTAATCTTAGGTGCCGTCTCAAACTCCTCTGAAACCAGGTTTCCTGCAGCATCCTTCTTCATCACATTCGTAGGAATTGTTGCTGGAAACGGGCAAGATTCAAGCAAAGTAATCTCCGTCTCCCCCTCCCCTGGCAACATCAGTTGAAATTGAACCAATGCTTCCTCCGTCTGCTGAATTGCATCAAAATTTTCATTGCTTAGGGTAAGCCAAACCGTTTGGCCAGCATCCCTCGTCACCACTTCCCCCTGCTTCGCAAGGTCGAATTTAAACTGACTAATGGAGCTCTGTGCAAAGCTGCAAGTTGTTTGAAAAAATGTAAGTACTAATAGAAGTGTAAAGGCCTTAGAAATTCTCATATTTTAAAGACTAAATTTATTAGCGGTTAGTTGCTTGAGGGTGCTATTCGCATGAAGTATCATAGTCAGCAAGGAACAATAACAGGTACTCTGACCCCACATTACCGTTACCATTTAGATCGCTTGGACAGGGGTTATTTACTCCGTCAAACACACAACTTCCATCATCTTCAGTTAGTTTAAAGTGATTAATCCTTCATACATCGGATTGGAGAGAATTGATATAGTTGCGATCCTTCTATTTCTAAATCCATTGTCGCTGACAAACTGTAAATAGAATTTTCACCACCATTCCATAAAATATTAACTCTTCTAGGACTATTGATTAAATCCCAAGATTCTGCGTTTTCATAAACAATTTCAAGAGCATTAGATAATTCAGGATTAACACCTACATGATAACTGCTCCTAGCATTTGAATAGATGTAATAAAATCCTTGCAGGGTAGGCAATGGTGGGTCTCCACAATAGTCATTACAGTTCACATCTGCAGTGTCATTACAAACGTCTGTGCAATTATAAATTTGATCCCAAAATTGCTCATCAAGGGTGTATATATAATTATAAAGTTGCGATTCAACCTCCATGCCTAGACCGTCAAAATCAGCTCCATTTTGACATACTTCATTCGTGTTTACATCTGGGTTAAAAACAATTTGCATATAAGTAGAGAATAGATCCTCAACTAACATTTCCAAGAATTCATCAAAGTTTTGGACTTGAAAAATATCACTATACCAATTATAATCAACACTTGTGTCTATTGTCACGTTTAATAAAAACAAATCAGACAATACGTTTCTAAAGCTATCATGCTGATCATTCATTATGAGTGAACAAAGAATATCAATCTCATTGTTATTCTGAAGTAACTCATCATGGAATTCAAAAAGATCATCCATCATAGCCCCAATAGAATTCTGAATTTCATTCTCACAAGTCTGATAACAATAATTCCATTCACATTCAGAAAGGCATTGATCATAATTCTCAATATCATTTTCGACTTCCACCCTCAACACTCCTATCGGGCGGGCTGAAAAGCCATAGTCGTTGGGGCCGCCCCATGGGAGGGAGTCTTTGAGAAGATAGCCGGCACGACTGGGGCCTAAAAATGATGCTAGCTCAGTCCAATCCCTCCAAGTCGGAATGTGATAGCCAGTTGGGCAAACATTCCTTTCGTCTGCAGCAACCAGGTATGAATAAAATCCGCTTTGGTGTGCGTAATCGTTAACTGTATCTGGGTAGTATACTTCAAGTCCTTCAACGCCTGAAGACGTAGTGCCATTAATGTCATCTCCATTAGCGTATTGGGTGACATTAAGGTTCTCACCAAACCAACACTGGTCTCCAATCTCAACTAGTGGGTAATCTATACCTAAGTAGTTGAGGGAGGTTTCGTTTTGGCAAGGGTGGCTTGAGTTTGATCCACCAGATTGGTTTAGGAGTGCTTCTTGTAATTGAGCAATGACTTCATAAAGAGTTTCGTTATCAATCATAATTTCTTCAGGCTGGAATTCTTCACCAAAAATCCCTAAGAAATCTAATAAATCAGGAGAACCAATGTTGTTATTTGAGTCGGCGTCAGGGTTGTAGGGGTATGTGATTGTTTGGTCTTGAGCTAAGACTGAAAGAGACATAACAACAGAACAGAATGAAAAGAAAAATCTCAACATTAGAATTTAAGTTTAGGTTGTTGATTAGGACTCAGTAAGTTAGTGAATTATTCCTTTATGGGAACAATAAAACTTGAGTGCTGTTCATGGCTCCAAAACAGCCATGTCCTCCATCAATATTTGAGTGAACAGCAAAGCTCCCACCATTGAAATATCCTGTCATATCACTTGCTTCTAAATCATAGAAAAACTTATACATGTCGTAGGAAATAGAATGCACGAGTAACGTGAAGTGATAAGGGACACCTTCATCCACCATGCTTCTTGATCTGAAGTGGAAAGTATAGCTCCCCCCTTGCCAGAAGGAATCGTCAAAAAACAGGGCGTTGTCTAAAAGCTTGTCCCCAAAACTTCTTCTAATCATATTGGGGTCATCTGATTTCATGCTTCTAATTGCAGGAGATGGAGCGCCTATGGTATCAACATGAGAAATCAATTGAAGCATGTATGCTTCAGATTTAACCGAAGGATCTAAAAGTTCTAACACTAACTCATCAAAATATTTACTTCCATTGTAATACGATCTTGAGGTCATAGAGTAGCTGTTAATCAAAGCACTTTCAGGAGCTATTGTATAACTTGAAATAACGTCAAACTCAGTAGATTCAATCTCTAGATAAATCGTATCTCCAGGATGGATTCCTGAAAAACCTCCCGTTTCAACCCAAACACTTGAAGTGTCAGCCGACATATTACCACATGAAACAATTTCATTTTCTGAAGAATGGACCTTTGCGCAATAATCAAAGGCTTCACTTGAGGTTTGATCAAACACGTCAATAAACCTCGATAAAAAACAAACTGAAGAATCATTGTCTAATGGAAGGAAATAAGACACGCTTTTGAAATCATCTTCAACGATGGGTATATCGAAAGGATCGAACCAATTGCAAGAAGTCATGCTAACAATCAATGATATTATGTAAGCTCGCCTTATTCCCATTCTAATGAAATTGTTAGGTTAGGTAAAATAGGCATCATCCCGACTTCCTCTATGGTTTGGTTTCCTTCTTCATCAATAGTGACAATTGCAGAATATGGATTCACTCTGTTGGTCACATTATATGCTCCTAATTGAACGCTGTATTTTCCATATTCGACCTCTTTAAACCAGGAAATACTTAAATCAATTCTATTGACATCACCCAATCTGTAACTGTTTCTATTTAAAGGCTGATTGTATGTCACCCATTGAGTATATGCTCCACCTAGAGGTGTTGTAAATCCAATAGGAACAACCTGATTGCTAATATTTAGCATCCTACCTGTTGAGTGAGTATAAAGGGCTGAGATGCTTAATTTCTCATTAATCTTATAACCCAAAACTAAACTGATATCATTTCTGATATCAAAGGCAAATGGGAAGGCATTTCCTTGGTTTAGATCTTCGAATAACCTAGAGCTTTTTCCAAATGCATATGACAGGTTGTAATTGAATTTTTCATAATTGCTTTTCAAAGAAAATTCCATACCTACAACTGCACCCTGTCCATTTGAAGTAATTTCATTTTCGACAATTTCTGAAGTGTTCTGATTGAAGTCTACATTTTCAGAAAACTCAAGCAAGTTTGACATCCCACGTAAGTATGAATCAACAAAAATTGAAGTTGATTCGCCGGTGTAGTTAAGTTTTAAACCGGTGGTCCAAGACCTTTCTATGGGTTTGGTTTTAGACGGAGCAACCCACAATTCCGGAATAAACCCAAACGAATTTAATGTCACCAAATGCACATCCTGAGACGACATTTGGGAATAAAAATTAAACCCAAACCTTTCAGTCACATCACTAGAAATTAGCACCCTGGGATTTGTGTGAAATTCACTTTCATCATCATAGCAAAACAAGCTAGATCTTATGCCAATTTTAAAAGCAGAATTTGCCATTAAATCACCTGAAATTTCAACAAATCCTGAATAGGTATTTACTTGAGTATTTCCAGAAAATTCATCACTATCAGTTGGGGGTTCATCCTCCCAATATTCAAAAGATTCTGGGCTTACATCGCTTCTTTTAAACTGAACACCAGTGTGAAACAACCTTCCTTTAGCATCTACTTTTTCTACAGTAAAGGTTGACTTTAAGTTGTCAATTGTGTTGTCGAATTCTGACAGAGAATTTCTCCAGATCTGATCATTTATATCTGTGTCGAAATAGGTGATCCTATGATTAGAATAAAGCAGAGAATTATATGTGTTTGAGACTAGTTCAGCATTTAAAGTTGCACCACCCTCAGCATAATAACTCCAGTTTAAAGACGCTGCTTTATTATTCCACGACATAGTATTTAAATAAATACGCTCTTCACCGACAAAGTCAATATTGTAATCAACTCCATCAAAACTTTTTAGATATAAAAACTGAAGCTTCTGTTTGTTAAACAGATAGGAAGCCTTAAAAGAAATATCACTAAAACGATAAACAGGTGTTATGATTCTTGCTTCATTATTATTTACAGCTTGATTAATTAAATCCTGAATTAAAAAGAGATTCGAATTTCTCAACCCAAATTGAAAAAATGAATTCTCGTCACTGACTTTTGATTGTACTTGAGTTGAAAGGAAAGATGACTTCACACTACCCTCACTTATTTTTTCAGGACTAAATTCTTCTTTCAGGTTTATCTCAATAGCAGGCCCTAAAGTGGCACCGTATTTAACAGGCTTATAACCATTGAATAATTTTACATTCTCTATGCAATCTGTTTGAAACATAGACAATAGACCAAACAAATGACTCGACCCCACCACTGGCATACCATCTACATAAGTTGTGCTTTGGTCGTAGTTACCACCTCGGATTACTAATCCCTTTTGGCCTTCAGTATTTGACTGAACTCCAGGTTGAGTTTTTAACGTTGAATATATATCTGACATTCCTGCAGCAGAAGGTATTAGCTTGATCTCTGAGGTCTCAATCTTGTTAAGTGATTTAGTATTCTCATACCTTCTACCTTCCTCTTCTATAACAACTTGGCCTATTTCGTGGCTTACTTCATTTAACAGATATACAACGTCCATGTCATGATTTACATGAAGAGTGTCTATCAAATCCTCAAACCCTATAGCTGAAATTTTAAGGATTAGATTTCCATCGTATTGAATTTCAAATTCTCCTTTCTCATCTGTAAAGGCTGAATTAGAATCGTACTGAATGACAGCATGATAAATAGCTTCATTATCATTGCTTAAGACTTTACCAGCAACAGAGTAATTGCTTTGTGAATAAGCAGTTGAGCAGGTTAAAAGACAGAAAAATATTTGGACTACATATTTCATTGAGTCATAAATACTTTTTGAATTCTATTGCTTGATTGAAGGATGTGTATTCCTGTTAATGCTGGAAGTTTATCTTCATCACCCTCATAAACCAGCCTACCGTATAGGTCATATAATTTACACGAAGAAGATGCAAGTTGATTTTCGAAAACACCTGTAGCATTGTTGTTGTTCAATGAATAAAACCACAACATGCTGTTGGTGATAGCAGAAAGGGCGCAATCATTGTGATTAACATCACCTACGTTGTATGCTATAACATCCTCTGCTCCATTCTCATTCATCCAAGATTCAGCTACCAAAGCATTTGAGTAAAATACTTCTTCATCTTGAGTGCAATACCTCATATGAACAGGAATGTCAGGCACCCATTGATACACATCATTTTCTTCAGCAAGTTGCATTATAATGTGATCAGGTGAGCTGAGAACTTCTTGAATTAGATCCTCAGTAAACAAATCAGTTAACGCCTCTGGACATTCTTCATTTATTTCTTCCGCAGAGTGAAATCCATCAAGCATGGGTTCAATTATAGAAGCATATGGTTCATTACATATTTCTGAAAAATCTGTATAAATACTACCGTAAACTGAATTCCATCCTTTAAGTATGTAGAACAGATATGCTGGATTGCTGTATGAAATGTTTTGGAATGTCATTGGGAGTTGAGTGCCACTTAAATCATAAGGCCCACTTAGTGGAGCAACGGCTTTTAATTCAACTTCATCCTGAATAGAAATAGGTGGTTCATTCATAGCCATAGCCATCGCAACGTGACCCCCTTGAGAATATCCCGATATAAATAGGTTTCCATTTAGAATAACATCCAATTCATCTAAGGACTCAACTAGAGATTCAACTAATCCCCAACCACAATCGCTTTCACTTTGAGCGTGGCAGTATGGGTGCATGATTTGACTTTCACCCAAGCCCACATAATCAGGCATGAGAACAACAAAACCTAGTGAGGATAACAAATAACCCAAATTTGATATCTCCTCTTTAAAAGAAGGAGCACTAGTCCTTACAAACGTTGTTCCATGATTGAAAACCACAATAGGATGCTCAGTATTGGAATTTTCTTGAACTGGAATAAAAACTGCACCTGAAACGCCTATTTGATCTCCTAAAAATGGCATGTCATAAGATGCTCTGTACATTCTCACATCGTAATTAAACATAGTCGCTAATTGAGCATCCAATTCAAGCTCATCAACAGCGAATTCTACAATTTGCTCTTCTACAAAAACATTAAGTAATTGGAAGTCTTGCGCTTTTGCATGTAAGCAGAATAACAAGATTGTAAGAAGACTTATCCAGCGTTTCACTTGAGCAATTGTAACAAGGTTTATTTAAAGGCCTGACTATCAAACATAATTCAAACCATTTTTCCTTCAAAACTCAAATGAAATTGAGGTAATTTTGTCCGATGCTTAATTACACTTTAATCACTGGAGCGAGCAGTGGGATTGGCCTAGAAATGTCTAGGTATTGTGCTTCTAAAGGGATGAATATCCTGATGGCATCATTGCCGGGAGAAGACCTTGAACCAAAGGCTCAGGATGTAGCTGAGAAGTACAATGTGAAGACAGATTTTTTTGAGTGTAATCTTACCGATGTTAGTGAGATTGATCGGATGAAGGATTGGGTAGAGTCTAAAGGTTATGGAGTGAACTTTTTGATCAATAATGCTGGGTTTGGGGGGACTATTGAATTTGGAGATATGAGCGGTGGTTTGATCGATAATATGATCGATTTGAACATCAAGGCTACAACACATATGATGAACAGGTTTGTCCCTTCGCTTAAGCAGAGTTCACCATCATATATTCTCAATGTCAGCAGTCTTATTTCTAATCAAGTCGCTCCTTACAAGGCACTTTATACTGCAACTAAAACCTTTGTGAGAAACCTTAGTGTTAGCCTTGCTTATGAGCTGAAAGATGATGGGATTTCTGTTAGCGTTTTATTACCAGGCGCTACTCCAACTAACAAGGTTGTAACAGACCAAATTGATAAAGGAAACTTTGCCGCTAGAGCCTCTGTAATGAGTGCTGAAGAAGTGGCTAAAATTGCTATAGACAAAACTCTAAAGGGAGTAATCACAATTACGACTGGAGCAAAAAATGGAGTGATCAGAAGACTTTTAGCTTCTTTACCAGGCAAAACAGTTGCTTCTATTGCTATCAACCAATACAAAAAGCAAAACAACTAAACCATGAATACAAAAGGCATGAACCTCGACTGGGTTGATGGCGATATGACCATCGTTTTACCACTAATGTTATGCTTAGTGGGTTTCTCTACGTTTTGGGGTATCTCTAAAATGAAGAAGATCAATGATGGGTCAGTGAAGAATGTACTTTTCTCAAAGTTCCTTGGATTCTTTACCATGGGTGTTTTTCCATTGATAGCTTGCTTGTACTTACTTCCTGAATACTGTCTTGCAGATTATGGACTGACATACAATCCTGATTCAACTTTAGATTCTGTGATTGCAACTCTTATTCTTGGTGCACTGACAATGCCACTTGCATTTATGACTGCTCGTAAGCCAAGCCATCAAGTCAACTACCCACAAATCCGCGAGAAGAACTGGGATAGGTCGTTGATCATAAAGAATTCTATTGGATGGATTGCATACCTTACTGGGTATGAGATACTGTTCAGGGGTGTGATGCTTTTCCCGTTGGTGGATGCTATTGGGGTTTGGCCTACAATTGCGATAAACACTGCGATGTATTCTGCAACACATATCCCCAAAGGCATGGACGAGGCAATCGGCGCAATTCCATTGGGAATCGTATTGTGTTTCATCACTTTGATGACAGGTACCCTGTGGGTAGCAATCGTAGCTCACATCTTGATGGCGCTAGCAAACAGCTTCTCATCAGTTTACCACAATCCTGAAATGAAATTCGTTTAATGAAGGTTTTCATTACAGGCGGAACAGGATTCATAGGGGCGCATTTGATTAATGCGTTGATCGAAGCTGGACATCATGTTCATGTTTTGGTTAGAACTCTTTCAAAAGCCAGCAATCTTCCTTCGGAAGGAGTCAGCATTTTCAAGGGAGATATCCTCAACCCTAAAAGCATCAAGGCTGCAATGCAAGGATGCGAGCAGGTCTACCACCTTGGAGGAAATGCATCGATCTACGAAAAGGATCCAACGAGATATTTTACCATCAATGTAGATGGGACTCGCAACATTATGGATGCGGCACTTGAGCTTGGGATAGAGAGGATGGTGTTCACTTCGTCTGCTGGGGTGTTGGGGCCGTCAGTTGGTGGTGTAGTGACAGAGGAAAAGTGTAGAAATATTGACTTTTTCAATGAATACGAGAGCTCGAAGGCTATGGCTGAATCGCTGGTGAAATCTTATGTGGCTGAGAAGGGATTGGATGCGGTTATTGTTCTACCTACGAGAGTTTACGGGGCTTATTTGTTTGGTGAGCCAGCGTCGGTTTCTCTGCTAATTAAGAAGTACATCGCTGGGAATTGGAAGATTATTCCAGGAGATGGAACTAAGGTTGGGAACTACGTTTATGTCGATGATGTGGTGAGAGGGCATATGCTTGCTATGCAGAATGGAGCGAAGGGAGCGTCGTACATCTTGGGTGGCGAAAACTACAGTTATAACGATTTCTTCAAGGTTCTGAAAGAGGTGTCAGGATTAGACTACAAGCTTTTCAAGACTCCTATTAGAGCCCAAATGGTTTTCGCAAGACTCAACAAATTCTTTTCTCTACTTATGGGGAAGACTCCCGCTCTTACTACCAAGTGGGTTAGGCGAGGGAATTATCATTGGGAAGTAGATCCATCAAAGTCTGTAAGTGAGCTGGGCGTGAAAATCACTCCATTATCAGATGGAATTAGAAAGACAATTTTTATGCTTAAATTATAAGCATGGAATCACGTGGACTTAGAGTACTTCATATTGCTAGTTGGTATCCCAGCAAGGTTCACGGAAGTCTAGGCAACTTTATTCAAAGGCATATAAGTGCCATCTCAACAAGGCATAGCAGTGAGGTTTGGTATTCATCACCTGTGCCTTTTAACAGTGAGCTGAAGGGAACGAAAGAGGTGATAGAAAGGGATGGATTCGTAGAGCGCATCACTTACCCTAGGGTTACTAAACCAGGAGTTAGAGCAGTGACAAGATCACTTTTAGATTTCGAACCTGGTGAGGAGATTGCAATACCAGACTTAGTACATCTTCACGTAGCATTTCCAGCTGGAAGGGCTGCTAGGATTCTGGCTGAAACATGGAATGTACCGCTAGTGATTACTGAACATTGGACTGCATATCACGATTCTCAACACATTCCACTATGGAGAAGGATTTCTATGAGAAAGACTGCTTCTAAAACTAGCGTAATCTGCCCGGTAACAAACCAATTAGGAGAAACAATGCGCCAGTTTAAAATGGTAAATAGGGCAGGAAATCAAGAATACAGGGTCATCCCCAACGTAGTAGACACAAACAAATTCAATCTTGGATTAAGAACTCGTTCTGTAGGAGATGAATTGAAAATACTTCATGTTAGCTCACTCGAAGAAGCCCAAAAGAACATCACAGGCATTCTCAACACCGTTTCTTACATCAGATCTGCACATCCAGATTTCAAATTCAGCCTTACCATAGTTGGTGGAGCTGAAGTAGAAAGATTAAATAAGGTTAGGCAATATGCTACAATAATGAAATTGGTTGAGCCCTACGTGAAATTTACTGGAGTATTATGTGGTGAAGCAGTTGCAGAGGAAATGAGGAATAGTGACGCCGTGCTTCTGTTCAGTCGCAAGGAGAATTTCCCGTGTGTTATAGCTGAGGCTTGGGCTTGTGGTAAGCCAGTGATTACAACAGATGTTGGAGGGATTGCTGAACACATGTCACCAGAAAGAGGTGTGATGGTGAATTCTGGAGATGAACAAGCTCTTGCAGAAGCAATCCTTGCATTAGACAAACCGTGGGATGGCGGGAAAATTCGTAGCTATGCTATAGACAATTTCAGTATTGATGCTGTAGCAGATGCATACACTGATGCATACTTAAAGGCACTTTCTATTACAAGCCTTTGAGGTAAAACTGGAAGAACAGAGCGTTCAATCCCCCACTAATCCACATCATAATTGCCATGGCAGTTGCAGCTCCGTTGATTCCGTAAAGAGGAATAAAATACCAACACGCTAGAACAGTTAGCGCAAGAACAATAACATTGATGTAGGTGTTCCAATCTGCCTTACCCACAGCAGACAGAAGGTTACCAAACGGTACTCGAAGAAAGTGAGCTCCCATACTTCCTATGAGGAAAATTCGCATCACCTCTGCCCCTTCTTGATAATTGGCACCAAATACTCCCAATATCCAGGGAGCAATAATCCAAAGAGTTCCAAGAGACACAAATGAAAGTAACCCAAAGGTGCGCCAGTAGTTGAAGATGTATGATTTGAGCTCTCTGGGTTTATTCTTCTTTGCAGAGTTCTTTACGTAGTCAGTAGCTGAAATAGAAATGGGTAGAACAAGAGTAGCGATAGGTATAATAATAGCAACTCTATAGATAGCCACTGAAGTTGCTTTTTCTCCGACAAACTGTCCTATCATAAACACGTCTACTGCGTAAAAAAGTTGGGCAAGCAATGCTCCAACAGTGGTAAACAACCCGTACTGCCAAAAGCCCTTGAAAGCCGAGTCAAGAGTCGCCCACTTGTAGCCAGCAAGGTTGAGCTTCCAGCCGTAAAACAACACAGCAACGACTGGAGCTGTTGCTACTGCTGCTGCGTACCCGAGTATGCCGTACATAGAAGTCAGAGCTATTGTCAGCACTAGCAGGCTGATGGCGTATGATATCTCGATTTTAGCTGAGATTCCGTTCTTGTGGATAGCCCTTGCGTAACTCTTCACAAACTCCATATTGAGAGTTGTCAGTATTACGAATGCTAGAATTCTAAAAGGCTCAATGCTTTCAGGAATTGACGAACAAAGCAGCGGCGCTAATAGCCAAAGTCCAGCTACTAGGATTAGCGAAAAGAAAATCCCCCTAGCGTGAGAGTAATAGAATAAGTCCTTCTTCGCCCTTTGACCAGGTGCGTCTGAACTATACCTCAAAAATGACTGGTATGTCCCTAATCCCATGAAAGGAACAAGAGCCAAAACAATGTTCAACGCATAGGAATAAGCTCCGAAAGCTTCCTCTGTTGTATTGCGCGTAACATACACGACCGCAGCAAATCCAAAAACCTTAGACAGAGCATTTGCGCTCATCATCCACAACCCCTGTCTGCGCAGAAATTCTCTTATAAATTCCCTAGCACTCATGAGTTCACGTACTTTTTCAGTGCCAATAATAGAGTCAATACAGAAGCCTTATTCGTAATGTTCATAGACGCATAGTTCTGCTTAACGAACGACGCTAGCGAAGGCACAGTATCTAGCTGTTCCTCATGATCCTCGTATGTCCTCGAGAAAAACTTCTGGAGTTCTTGAGACTCGTCATACCAATGATGCAGTGGCGACATAGAAGCGCCCTTGAACTTGGAAAGTGGGTATATGAAACGAGCAAGAATGCTCATCTTGAGTTTGGCTAGTTTCAGGGACATCCCTCCCACTGGCTTCACCCTGTAACGCTCCCAATCATAGCTTATTGCTTCGGGGAATTGGGCCTTCATCCACTCTAAATAGATGAAGTGATCCTCGAGCAGAGATGGATGCAATTGCAACGCAGTTTTCACAAATTCACTTGATGTGAAAGGCGAATACAGGGTTCCATCCACCGTGCTGTATGCAGCTGAATTAGTGTAGAGGAATCCCCTGTTGTACAATTTAAAAAGCGCTGAATCAGGTGATGCATCCCAAACCCACTTTGCATCCACCCCTACTCCCTTCATTGTGGCAATGCTGTCGAGGGCTTGGGTGTGATTTAAGTTTGGGTTATAGAATTCCGCTAAAATTTCATTCCCCAATTGGCCTGAAGCAATAATGCCCTGGTTAGTGAAATTCTTGAGAGCAAATCTGTGGTGAGCGCTAGCCAAATAATTAATCGTGCCATCATAATCCCCGACAGAATCGGTGCACATGGCATATGTCCCTGGATTCAAATCGCAGAAATTGTATTTCGCTTTGAAATCCACGGAAATTT
This sequence comes from Methanobacteriota archaeon, assembly GCA_002723115.1. GTDB lineage: Bacteria > Bacteroidota > Bacteroidia > Flavobacteriales_D > Sanyastnellaceae > UBA974. The sequence continues at coordinate 15,452 of PBNL01000049.1, forward strand.
GTTTGCTGATTTGATGATCCAGATATCCCTCCGCAGAAAAGCAAAGTGTGCTAATGTTTTCAGCTGATTTTGCAGATTGCATAAACACCATCCTTGAATCAATTCCTCCGCTCAGAAGATTAAATTGATCTGAGCCCAAATCATCGTTAGCCTTAATCATGGCACTAGTGGCTTCGGAAAATGCTGAATCAAGCATATCGATAGCTTGTACTCTGTCGGAAATGTGTCGGTCGAGTTCTTGAAGGTGATTTCTATCTATTAGCTGTATCTCACCATGAGAATAAACTAAAGAGTGTCCTGGCATCAACTTTCGAGCGCCCTTCACGAGGGTTTTGTCTCCAAGTATTGATGCATATGCCAGCAACATGGATGCTCCCTCCTCGTCTGCCTCAATAGTAGCGCCATTTTCTTTGAGAAGGTATGTTAGCTTTTCTAGAGAATGAGCAAACGCAAAAAGCTGGGTTGAATGGTAGTAAAAAACTGGGTGCTGTCTTGCGAAATCAACGTGGAGGGTGAGTTTGGCCGATTGAGTGTCGTAGTGAAAACCCTGAATTGGCCCTTCAATTGTGGCGAATTTGTCGGGATCGCTGAGAAGTTGCTCGGCGGGGTGGTTCAGATCTCCTAGCCAAGTGCCGTGGAGGGCGTAGTTGTCGGTTTGGATTGCTTTTTGAGCGCGCTTGGTGGGTTGTGTGCAACCGAGGGTTTGGCTTTCGCCTTTTATCACGCCGTAAATTCCAGACCTCATGATTAGACTAAATCTAAAAGTGAATTTACTCCTATGGGTCTCATGATCTCGAAGCCCTCGCCTGCTGCGAAACCGCACGGGCGTCCCATGGCCAAGTCGCGTCCTTTGACGTGGTCGAGGAATTCTGGGGTGGAAATGGGGGTTGAAGGTTCTTCGGAGTTGGGATCGTAGAATTGAGAGCTGAACGCCATGATTGCCTGCATTTTTGTGTCGACGAAATTGGTGGTGTCGACGACAAGATCCGGGTGGCGTTCGTAGTCCTGGATGTAGTGGTAGACGGCTTGGGGTCTGTGGGGTTCCGGGTGGTCGGGTGTGGCGATTTTGGCTAGGCCGGACAGGAAGCAGGCTTGAGAGACTAGCTCGGCGCCCTTGCCGTGGTCAGGGTGTCTATCGTGAAGTGAGTTGGCAATTACGATGGTGGGTCTGTACTGTCTTAGGACCTCTACGACCTTGAGAAGGGAGGCTTCGTCGCATTGGAAAAAACCGTCCTTGAGTTGGAGGTTTATGCGTGTTTGGACTCCTAGGATATCAGCTGAAGCAGCGGCTTCTTTATCCCTTAAATCTGCTGAGCCTCTGGTGCCTAATTCACCGCGAGTCAGATCGACAATTGCAACCTTCGCGCCGCCTGCAACCAACTTAGCAATGGTGCCACCGCATCCAAGCTCCACATCATCAGGATGTGCACCAAAAGCCAAAACGTCGATCTGATTATTCATACTGCGAAGTTACGTACCTACATTTGCTCTGCAACAATAGTAAAAATGTACGTGGAAGAAGTGATTTTGGTCGACAAGAACGATGTCGAAGTTGGGACCATGGAGAAGATGGAGGCGCATCGCGATGGTGGGACATTGCACAGGGCGTTTTCAGTTTTTGTCTTCAATACTGATGGCGATCTTTTATTACAGAGAAGGGCTGAGCATAAGTATCACAGTGGTGGGCTTTGGACTAATACCTGTTGTTCTCATCCGCGCCCAGGCGAAACCGTAAGAGAAGCCGCCAATCGTCGTCTTGTTGAAGAATTAGGCATGGAGTGCAAACTTGTCGAGCTATTCAGTTTTGAATACAAAGCAGAACTTGATGGTGGGATGACTGAGTGGGAGTTGGATCATGTGCTTCTTGGCTTGAGTGATTTAGATCCACAAATCAATCCTGATGAAGTCGCTGAGTACAAGTACATGCCACTATCAGAAATCGACTTAGATCTAAAATCGAATCCTGATCATTACACCGAGTGGTTCAAGATTTGCTTCAAACGAGTCAAGCTGGAAAAACGCTGATTTTTTAACTTTTTGCGCGTTTTTTTCTGAAAAAAGTATTTTTTTTAAGTCTATTTTCTGTGTTTTTTGCTCAAAAATTGAATTTTCCCTCAATGGGCCTATGGTCGCTCAACTTGATGTTGTGAGTTGTGAATTCTGAGCAACTGATGCTGTCAGAATAAAGCAGGTAATCTATCCTAAGCCCTTGCAAATCCCCAACGTAAGTGGCGCCCAAACCTGAACCTGAAGTAGTGAATGCATCATTCATATTTTCTATACAGTTCAGTGCATATGAAATAGGGGTATCATTAAAATCTCCTGCAAGAATAGTCTTGTAAGGAGAGGTTGCGATAAAGTCATTTAGCTTTTGTGCCTGATCTGCTCTGAGCTTATAAGCTGCACTTAATCGCCCTAGCAACCGCTTTCTATCCTCCGCATCTGTACCATCTCTTACTGCATCATAATCATCACGAGCCAAACCCACAGATTGCAAGTGAACGTTTACAACCCTGACCGTATCATCATCAACGAGTATATCTGCATACAATCCCCTTGCTTTACTGTTGGGCGACCACTCGCCGCCATTTATTACTTTGCGATTCGAGACAAAGGCTGGTCCGGAGGTTTGGGATATAGTGATAACAGAATATCTAGGCAAAAGCTGCCTCAGCCTTGGCTCCATATTCGAAGGAAATTCCTGCAGGCACAACACATCAGGAGAATTACCCTCCATCCACTCAAACAACTCATTCCTCGTCTCATCCCCATCAATCCAATTATACTCGTCCATTCTCCTCACATTAAATGACGTCACACTCAACTCAGTTTCACCCTCAACTTCAGCATCGCCCCCAAGCCCACCAACAGTCCTACCAATATCCCCATACGCACACCCCACAATCACCAAAGGCCAAATCATACCCTTCCAATACCCCCTTGACACCCTCAACACCAACCCTATAACAAACACAAACAACGCAAAGGGAAACAGCAATCCCACAACAGCCAGCCACGACACAAACTCAGGCGACACAAACTTGCACAAGCCCCCGACCAACATCACCCCTGAGGACGGTACTAAAATCAATCCGTCTAATGAAATACGTTTCAAACTCACTTGCTAGATTGTTTAAACAGGAATTCCTTCTCCTCCTTCGTCAAGTGGTCATAACCGTGACGTGAGATTTTGTCTAGTATGGCATCTACCCTATCCGACTTATCCTTACGTTCAGCATTAAACTCGTCATCAGACTTGGGCCTAGAATGAGCCTTTTGCTTCGGCTTTCGTTTTTTAAAGATCCTGAATTTCACCGATTTCCCTCCACCCTTCGAAGGCAACATACTCATGAAAGCATCAAAAATCCATTCTAACCATCCAGCCAGATTGCGTCCCTTTCTCTCCTGCGCCACAAGCAAA
>PBNL01000050.1 GCA_002723115.1 Methanobacteriota archaeon
GGTATGTTAAAATATCGGCCAATCCATCAGAAGCTAACAGATCTTCAGCAGTCAATCCTAATTCATCAAGCGCTGCAACAAAAGCTTCGTCTGTTGGAGCAAAAACAGTAAGCTCTGCAAACGGATTCGTTAATGCAGGTAACAGTTCTGCTTCTATTACTGCTGCTACTAGAGTGTTGTGAACACCTGTAGAAAGAGCAACGTCCACAACTGTTTCTGTCGACAGAATGACTCCGTCAGTTACATGAACAACACCGTTTCCAGTTTGATTATCTGGGAGAACAACCTGAGCTTGATTCACAAATACACCTGCGTCACCAACCGTTACTTTAATCGTGTTAACGTCGTTCAATGGTGTTGGCGTCATGCCGTTTGTTAGATCTGTGCTTAAAACATTTGATCCTATTACATGGTATGTTAAAATATCGGCCAATCCATCAGAAGCTAACAGATCTTCAGCAGTCAATCCTAATTCATCAAGCGCTGCAACAAAAGCTTCGTCTGTTGGAGCAAAAACAGTGTAATCTCCTGGACTACTTAACACTGATTCCAAACCAGCGGCATCAATTGCAGCAGTTAATGTTGTGTGATTAGGGCTTGATGCAATAAAGTCGTAGACAGATTGAGCCTGCGCATTGATAAACGCAAAACAAACTAAAGCTGTGCAGACAATACTTTTTAGTGATGTCATTAGTAAATTTTTCATTTTGTATAACTTTTTTATTAATTCTCTATGCAATGTTATGCTAAAAAAAGTCTTTTGCACAAAAAAATGTATAGATTTTTTTAAAAAATATTATACAATTGTAAAACTGATTGTAAGTTTGTACAATGTCTGTATATACTATCGACCAACTATCAAGAATTTCTGGTTTTAATAAAATCCTTATTAGAACATGGGAAAATCGATATAAATTATTTCATCCTCAAAGAACAAAAACAAACATTCGTCTTTATGGTGATGAGTGTCTTATCCGAGCACTTAACACTGGCATACTAAGAGATCGAGGATATAAAATTTCTCATATTTCAAAATTGAGTGATCAGGAAATTAAATCTCTAGTTTACAATTCGGACGAAATCATATCTTCCAATGTTGTTGAGTATACGAATAGAATCATTGAAGCTGGAATTACATTCGACGAAGCGCTTTTTACTGAATATGTCCACAAAGCAATAGCAGAGTTCGGACTTCTTGAAGTTTACAATACAATATTTTTACCCACGTTAGAAAGGATAGGCATTTTGTGGCTAACGAATAATATTATGCCCTCACAAGAGCACTTTATATCTGAACTTGTAAAACAGACTATAGTTTCAAACATTTCATTGAACAACAAAACACCTGATTCAGCACCATCTTGGCTGGTTTTTTTACCTGAGAATGAACATCATGAAATAGCCTTGCTTTTAGCAAAATATATATTAAAAGAAAATAATCAGAAAGTTATTTATCTAGGTCAATCTGTTCCAAAAGAGTCGCTTGAAATTGTTAGATATCATAGAAAAATAGATAATATTTTATTTAGCATTGTAACAAGAGAATCTCAAAGGATCATAGACTCTTTAATTGATTTTTTAAGAGAATTATATCCTATGTCAAATATTTATTGTATTACCCACAAATCAAATATCAAAGATGATCTTTCAGATGAAGTTAGGTTTATTACGTCAATAGAACAGTTCACTTCAGAACTTGGTAATACAAATAAATGATTATCATGATCAGATATGCTCTATCGATGTAAGATCTAGAGTTTCTTGTATTTCTGGATTTTTTCAGTAGCAGATTTTCTAACCCTTTCCATTTCATCTGTGGTTGGATCTATGGGGAAAGAGGTTACCAAGATAAATGGCCAGTAGAAAGAATAACTAATCGTTTAAGTTATACTGAAAAGCAGCGACTACATAGCCCGGATATTAGAATATTTTTTACGTGAAATTGAGATCCAATTAGTTCAGGTTCGTTTGTAACATTTGGTATACATCTAACTTCATTACATGCCTCACATTGAAAGTGTGGATGATTATCATTATGTTTTTGCGATGAACAGTCTGAACACTTAGCATACCATTTTAATCCATTTAAACCAATAAATGAATGAATGATGTTATCATCCTCAAGCTTATTAAGTATTCTATAAATAGTGGACTTATTCATTAAAGATGCAAAACGTGAAACAAGAGAATTCGCACTGATAGCTCTAGCAGATTTCGAAAATTCATCAAGAACTTTTTGAAAATGTTTTGTTTTTCTAATTATACCCATTATACAAGTATTTGAAATAAATAATATTCTACATATTATTGCAACCTTGTTGCAATAATCTAAATTTACATTTGAATTTTATGGAATTAACAAAAAACATATCAGACAAGATAGGGGTATTTGCCAGTATAACTTGTATGGTTCATTGTGCAATAACTCCGTTAATATTCATAGCTAACATTTGTACTCAGAGTTGTTGTAGCCAAGCACCTTTATGGTGGAGATCATTAGATTACATTTTTTTAGTTATTACATTCATTGCAATACTTCTAGCGAATAAAGGACAAATTTTAAACATAATTAAAGTACTATTTTGGTTAAGCTGGACACTGTTAGCATTTTTTATTATGAATGAAAGTTTAATGTTATTTTCTATATCACATAATTTGAAATATATTCCTGCATTAGCAATTGTTTGTTTACATATGTATAACATTAGAACTTGTAGATGTCAAGATGATCGTTGTTGTTTATAACAACCCTAAAAACAAAATGTAAGTACAAGGGTAGGTACAGTAAAAAACTTTGCTATCTCAATGATAACAAAGTTTTATAACATCAGAGAGTAGCCCGTAGTGCACTACACACACGTCAGTAAACACATGCATTACAGACGTTTACTAACATTTGTTGTTCCCATTGCTATGCCGAATACAGACACTTTTTTCTGTCTCTTCTCATAGGGCTAAATGATGTTGATAAATTCAGCAACTCCCCTACTCAATTACTGCATTTAAGAATCAACAATGACATGATGTACTCACATCTTATCAAGATGTATGTTTAATGCCGCTTCCCCCTATTAAGAAGCAGATGATATCTAGTAACAATCACAAGTTTGTTCAATTTCTTGCGTTATGCCACCAACCGTTTGAGTTATTACAGTTGTTTGCTCCATCGCTTCTAGTTCTTCGCCACATACATCCGTTATTTCAAAAGTTTGAGTAACATCGGGCATGCCTGATTGTGAAGCCACTTGTGTACAGCTACAATCTTTACATTTTTGACATGAATATAAGGTGAATGAACATATGAAAAATATATGTAAATAAGTGAGTCTTTTCATCAAGGAAAATATTTGTAAATGAAGGATAAAATTAAAAGAATAAAAAAACATAGAAGGCGACATATAAGCGACAGTAAACATGTAAAAGATGAATTCGATTCAGAATGGATAACGTGTAAGCTTGTCGGCAAAATGTCGCCCTCATAAAAAAAGAATTTTAATAAATTAAAAAATTCTTTGTCAGTTCTTAATTGTTTTCTGAAACAAAATTGAAACATTTAAATTTTGCTACTTGACAAAACGCGCTATAATAAAAATGAATGATATAAATCACCCGCTTCGTGATTACAGAGAGAAATTACAATGGACACAACAAGTTTTGTCTGTTGCATCTGGACTTAGCATAAGAACGATTCAAAGAATTGAAAGTGGAGAAACACCTTCGAAGGAAAGTCTGCTAGCACTGGCAGCAGCTTTAGATGTTAATGTAGAGGACTTATTATTCGATTACGATTCTGTTCTACAAAAAGGAAAGATAGATTTTAGTTCGTATCGGAAGAAAATATGGAAAGGTTGGTTCATTCATGGTGCAGTATGGCTGACAATGTTTTGCATTCATTTAATTAAGGATTATGATCGCACGGCAAATGAAACGAAAAACTTTTACTTGTTTTTAGGTTGGAGTATTGGGCTTGTGATTCATATTTTATATCCCATCTGTCTACACATTAAAGCGAAGAAATGAAGTTTAGAACTTTTAAAATGAAGACATGTATTGAAAGGACATCATCTTAATTGTCACCTTAAAGTCACCATAAATTTTTATAGAATTCTCTTATTTTCGTACCAAACAAAATCCCATGACTAAATATTTTACTATTCTTTTGATGTTGCTGACATTTAATCTTAATGCTCAAACATCCGATATTCAAATTTTTTCTGAAAATTTAGAACCGTTTCACTTGATAATTAATGGTCAAAAAGTAAGCAGCACTCCTGCCGAAATTCAATCTGTTTCAGGGCTAATTCATAATAAAACTTATGACGTAACAATAGACTATATAATGCCTGACACACCTGATATCAGAACAAAGCTACAGATCAATCATGGAGTGCAACAGGGTGTTTTAAAATACATGGTGCCTAAATTTTTTCAAGGATCTCTGATTTATCGTTCAGCTGAAAAGAATAGTGTTGCTAATCAAGCAAATATTTCTATTAATATGAATATTGGTGAAGATGGATTTAACATGTCCATGAATAGTGATGAAAGTTCATCACAAAACAATCAAAATAACACGTCAAGCTTTGAAAACTCAAACTCTTATCAAAGTAATGATAGCAACATAAATTCACACTCAAACAGTAATGAAAATATAATTTATGTGCCCGGTTACAATGGCAATATAGGATGCTCAAATCCAGTGAAAGAAGAGAGATTTGAAGACATGATGGAAAGTGTTGAGGATGCATCATTTGCTGAAGACAAAGTGCGAGTATGTAAGAGAATTTTAAAAACTAATTGTTTGATTATCGATCAATTAATCATGATGCTTGAAGAAATTAGTTTTGATGAAGACCAACTTGAACTTGCAAAATTTGCTTATGATCATGTATACGATTTAGAAAACTATTACAAAGTTTATGATGTGTTTTCATTTAGTAAATCAGGTGAAGAACTTGAAGAATACATAGAAAACAGATAGTTTTTTAGCGATGTAAAAAAGTTGTTGTGATATAGAACTCAATGAAAAACATAATATCAGTCAACCTTAAACTGCTGACGTGTTGCATTAGTTTTTTTTTAAACGGTTTTATAAGTAGATCCCAATGTGAAGCAGACGCGACGATCTATCTTACTGACTTCCTCTTTACACCTAGCGAACTCAGTATTTCTGTAGGTCAAACTGTCGCATTTGTCAATGCTGAAGGCACTCACAATGTGGACGGAACTGCGGAAAGTAATCCGGTATCATTTTTCCTTGAAGAAACTGAAGGTAACATTAACGGAGTCTGCATGGGCACGGCCACCTTCGAAGTACCGGGCGTGTATACGTTCACGTCTTCCATTGGTGTACAGCCACAATTGGGGATGACCGGGACGATCATTGTGGATGCGGAGACGTTGTGTGACAAAATGCTGAGCTTTTGGGGGTCTGGAGAAAATGAAAATCTCGACGCGTATGCTTCAGCCTATGCTTTTCAATCGTATTTCGGCTGCCAGTTCTTTGGCCAAAGTGGGGGCTTCCCAGGTTCGGATGTGAACTTGGATGGACTGGACGAATACACAGTATTTCTTCCAAACAGTGCTGCCATAGAATCGCTTCAGGAGTTAATAAATTTGAATCAATTTGACCTTCTTTACTTCACTGAAGGTATGGTTGCAGGATTAAGTTACCATATAGTACCAGGTGTTTATCTCGCCGAGGACCTACAGGACGGCGCATTCCTATCTACCGTTGAAGGCCAGTCTGTCTCTATTTCTATTGGAGAATCAGGACCCATGGTAAACGACGCAAACATCATTCACACCGACATTGAGGCGTTCAATGGCGTGATTCATGTTATCGATGAGGTGCTTGTTCCTGCGGGTTACCCCGGCGCAACTACATGGGACGTCATCGTCCAAAGCCAAGAGCACACTATTCTTGAGCAGGCTCTTTTAGCTGAAAATTTAGACCAAGCACTCCGTGGCCAACCTATCTTAAATGACAACGAACCAGCCGAAGGTCCCTTCACGGTATTTGCCCCTACAGACGAAGCATTTTACGCCATGGCAGAGGCCAACGGATTTGAAAGTGTCGATGCCTTGCTATCGTCCCAATTCATCGACAATATATTGGATGCACACATCGTTCCAGGGGTTTATGAAAGCGCTGACCTCTTCGACGGATTAAATTTTTCCTCCTACGACAACTCAGGCACCGTCTACATTACCATTGATAACGACGAAGTTCAGGCCAACACCGCCCCCGTCATTCAAGCAAATTTGCTGGCGTACAACGGCGTAGTGCATTCCTTAGGTGAAGTGATGCCCTTCGACTTCCCCGAACCAGAAGGCACATGCGGCGCGTGGATTATTAACATGACGAGTGGATTTGGTGGCCCTGACGGTTGGGATGGATCGTCCTTGCATGTGTTTGTCGACGGTATCGAAGTGGCCGCTGAAACCATGCTCAACAACGGCAGCGAATTGTTCTCCATTCCAGTGGACATCGGAAACCGCATCGACGTCATTTATAACGACGACGGATGGGGCCAATACCATGATTATAGCATCACGGACAATTATGGAAACATAGTGTTCAATAGCAACGAATGGGGATTGCCTGGAGATAACCCCTGTGATGTATATGGATTAAACCCATGCGCTGAAGCCCCTACCTGTGGACTCATTGAAATCACCTTTGCGGATGATTCTGGAGATGGCTGGTATTATGGTAACTTGGGCGTGTTCTCGGAATCTGGTCTCGAAGCCAACATCTTTTTCAACCCGGATTTTGACGGAGATGGTTATGCAGACTACATCGGATTCTCTACCCGAACTGCTGTGGTAACGGTGGATGAAGGGGAAGTCGATTTCATAGTTAGTGATCCCATCGTATACCCCACACAATGCGGCTACACCGTAAGGAACCCAGAGGGTGACATCATCATTAACGAATCGAGCACCAACGAAGTTCCACAAAGCATATTGAATTACGTCATTTGCGAAAACACAACATCAAACGTAACTGAAGCTGAATCAGAAACACAATCAATCTTTTTCTATCCTAATCCTATTTTCGATTATACTCGGTTAGAGGGTCTTGATGAAGGTGAAGCTTGGGAGCTAGACATCTTGAACTCCCACGGGCAAATGATTCGCCAGCAAAATGGAATAGGCAACGACGTAATTGACGCAACTAAACTAACTAGTGGTATTTACACCATACTTCTTCGATCATCAGGAAAATTGCAAACTTTCTGTATGATCAAAATATAAGGTTAAATCCAATTATCCATCCCTCATCCTATGAAATTGCATCCTTTAATACTGGCAATTCTTCTACTTGTTTCTTTTGTCAATCAAGCACAAGTCATAACAGCAGTGCCTTGCGATATGCTAGGCATGTCTGTAAATGTTGGTTCTCAAGAAACCATGATTAGCATTTATCATTCAGGCCAATATATGACTCACCCACAATCAGAAAATGTATTTATGTGGGAGTTTACAGACCAACAAGGAAACATCTTATATCAAGAAACGTTAGTTGATGCTTCAACGATTAGTTTTGACCATAGTTGGACATTAACTGATACAATAAATGTTACAGTACATTTTGTCAACGATTCAGCAAATACATACAATTGGGATATCTCTCAAGGTTTACCGCCTAATGAAAATTCAATAAACTGTTTATTTGAAGACCAGCTATATTGGGAAACAGGTTCACCTACTCCATGGGGAAGTTGGACATTTATTCATAATAATCCAGGTGTTGATTACGAAGAAAATTGCGAGCAAGATTTAGATGAAGATGGTATCTGCGATACATGTGAAGAATTTGATACAATTGTGATGGATTGTGCGTGTGAGTTTTTTGAACCAGAAACATATACGGTATTTTTCGTCAATGTCGATGAGGAAAATTGCTTGATTATAGAGGACTGTTATTGTGAATGCATCAATGATATTGACAATAATGGTGTCTGTGATGAAAGTGAAATAGAAGAATGTATTGACGTGAATCAAATCGATCCCACTGTATTTTGTCCAGAAATATATGATCCGGTATGTGGTTGTGACGGTATCACCTACTCAAACTCATGTGAGGCGAACTTTATTGGTGGCGTTACTTCGTGGGAAAACGGCCCATGTATTAAAATTGAATATGGTGCGTGCACATATCCTTTGGCATGCAACTATGATCCAAACGCCTTTTTTGATGATGGTTCGTGCATCTTTCCACCAAACGATTGCGATTGGCCAGAAACTTGGGCTAACGGATGCACTTATGTAGATGCCATCAATTACGATGAGAGTGCTATTGTAGACAATGGAACTTGCGTCTGGGAATCTTGTTCAACTTGCACAGGTGATATAGATGGTGATGGAGTTATCGCAACAGGAGATCTACTTGAAATACTGTCTTTATTCGGCTCTTTTTGTGAAGAAACAAATGAACCCAACAATACAATTGAAGGTAAATGGATTTTCGGAGCGAATAATTTAAACACGATGTACATCTTTGAAGATGGTTTTCGTTATACATACTATTGTTCAGAGGATAACTGTTATGAATTATACAATTCATATGAAGCAGGGGATGGAAACCACCTAACACCGAATCCGTATACTTTTGAAAATAATATTCTAACAGTTGATTTGTTTTTTGGCAATGAATTAATTGCACCTTTAACATTTGAATGTTACGGTGATCAGATATATGTAAATGGCCCTAATCCATATTATTTATATAGACTAAATTCTAACTGTGAGTAAAATTCATTACACATATACTTCTAACATGATGCAAAAGATTTGTATTACATTTTTTGCCTTATCCCTTTTTGCAAACTCAATTATTTGTCAAAATTCTTACGAATTCATCATTCTTGAAGAATTATACAATCCTCTTGAAAAAGCTACACTTATAGATCGTTCCTCATATGATTATGAAAATGGATGGGATGATCCAGAATTCAGTGTTCCAATTGGATTTACATTTTCTTTTTTAGGAAATGAAATTGAGTCTTTGGATCAAATTGGATTAGGGTCATTAATGTTCGGAATGGCTACAAGTCAAGCACCCTTATTTTGTGGATTGATGCCTGTTGGTTTTGATTTGGCGGATAGAGGTATCGTTGGAGAAGAGCCTTCGTTAATTCGTTATCAAACAACAGGAAATCCTGGAGAAAGAGTGTTTGCTATTGAATGGCATAATGCAGGTTTATATGAAGAGATTTTTGAGTCTGACACTGTTCCTGTAAGCTCTCTAAACTTTCAAATTTGGCTTTATGAAATTGACCATTCAATTGAATTTAGGTTTGGATCTATGATGTACCCTGCATTTGAACCGAAATTTAACGAGCAAATCATAACATCGATATTTCTTGATTATAATTTCTCTTCAGATGAGGGTAACATTTTAACACTATCTGGCCATCCTGCATTTTGTTTTCTTGAAAATATAAATAGTGCTGACGAACTTGGAATATATAGTTTAAGTTACTACGTTAATGCGATGGTGTATAGGTTTGAACCAACGAGCATTCCTTTTAGCTTGGATGAAAATAATCATGTATCATATTCTATCTATCCAAATCCAACATCAAATAAACTAACAGTTGACTTGGGTGACTTGAATGGGGTTATCACAACCATTAAGCTCTATGATGCATCAAGCAAACTCATCTTTGAGCAGGAGTCAACTTCATCTCAAACAATTGATGTTTCTGAATTTGCTAAAGGCATGTATTCACTTGAGTTTTCAACAGACGAACAAGTCTTAAGGAGTCAAATCATTGTTGAGTAAGTTATGAATCTAAAATCAACATCAATGAGACTTCTATGTACCTCTTTAGCTTATTTGATGATTATGAGTGGCTTATGTCAAAATTGCGAGTTTAATTCTATAGACATTGAAGTCTCAGGTCCAGTATCAACAATTGAATGGAACATCTCTCAAAACCAAGGTTGGGGGATCTTCACTAATGGTCAATTGGGCTTGTACTCAGATATATGTCTTGAAGATGGCTGTTATTCTTTAAATATTGAAAGTCAGAACGGCGAAAGTTTAGATGGTGCCACCGTTACAATTTCCTCGTCTAATTCTAATGAAATTTTCTTTTTTCAAGCTTTAGATGATGCACTGAACGCATCTTTTTTTGTGCAAATTGGAAATGGTGAATCACTTTGTCCAACTGTATGTAATCTGTATGACGTTGATGGCGATGACTGTTTGTGCGCAAATACTTGGCTATATATCCTTGGTCAATATGGAACTCAAATTACTCCATCGTCTAATTATCCATTACTTGATACCGATGCATCTGGATGGATTGATATACGAGATGTGTTACAATACCTCCCCTATCAAGGTGAAAATTGTCCTGTTGAATGGGCAGACACCACTTCAGATCATATCATTGGTCTTGCACTTGTCGAATCCTTTGTGCATGAAGACTCACTGATTGGCATTGTGTCTACATTACCATCTGGATCAGTGACATATCATTTGTATGCACAACTTTCTGAAAACACAGACGGTATACTTGCTGTATATGGAGACGACGAATCACCGCTTTTGCTTGAAACTACAGGGTCATTTTATGGATTTGGTTCCGATCTTGGGAGTACAATAGTTGTAGGTCAGGTTAACTCTATGTTCAATTCAATATTCCCAGCGAATGCATATACATCGTGGTTTACTTTAGGCATAGAACCTGATGAAGGTCAAGTGAATTCTATTTCTCTACTTGCAGGTGAAGTAAATTGGACTGACGGCATGGCTATGGATGGACAAATACAGATTAATGACCATATTGGTGGCGGTTGGATAGCACAAAATCCGTATCCACTAGAAACTGATGATTTTGTTCTCCTTGGTCAATTTACAGTTATGGGAGGTGTAGATTTTAGTGGAACAATAAACCTATTAGCACAAACTAATTCTGGTTCTTCAATTGAATTTGCTGAAGCACTAAACTTTTCATCTTCCTCGTTATCAATCTTCGGATGTATGAATCCACAAGCAACTAATTATGATATTACTGCTACGCATGAACCAATTGGTAGTTGTATTTATTTAGGAGACTTTAATGAAGATGGAGAAATAACAATAAGTGATTTCCTAGATTTATTAGCCAATTTTGGTTGCATGGATTGTCCAGATTTTGATCTAAATAGCGACGGTGTAATCTCTGTTCAAGATATACTTCTATTTCTTTCTTGGATTTAATGGAAACTATGAACATAGATCGTAATAAAAAACATGAAAGAAGAAGTGTAAAGCTGAGCAACCCAAAACCTCGCTATCTAAGACAATAATTTTATACAGCAAGGCAAGGCCTGAGAGGTAGTGAAGTGATACCTTATATACAATGCGCATCAAGTGATATTAAAAACATCGGCAAAAATGATTTCGAGCAATACAGTCAACTTGTTTGGTTTCGTAACAGCAGTATCATAAGACACTAACATGTTGTAAATTATGAATCTAAAATCAACATCAATGAGGCTTCTATGTGCTGGTGTAGTGTGTTTGCTTTCTGTTTCTTTTTACGCACAAGATCTAATTGAAAGCCATTTACCAATTGTCGTGATTGAATATGAGAATGGTATTGACGAAATCCCTGACGAACCCAGAGTTCTAGCTGTTATGG
This sequence comes from Methanobacteriota archaeon, assembly GCA_002723115.1. Lineage (GTDB taxonomy): Bacteria > Bacteroidota > Bacteroidia > Flavobacteriales_D > Sanyastnellaceae > UBA974. The sequence goes on from PBNL01000050.1 coordinate 11,643, forward strand.
GAATCATTGACAATGGTGAAGGAGAGATCAACCATATTGACGATCCACACAACGAATATTCAGGTAATATTGGTATAGAGACAAGAGGAAATTCGACACAAATGTTTGAAAAAAAGACATATACTATAGAATTATGGGATGAAAACATGGAGGATCAATCTTTAGCTCTTTTGGGAATGGCAGAAGAAGAAGATTGGATTTTACACGCAATGGTAATTGACAAAACACAATTTCGTGTCCCTTTAAGCTTTGATCTTTCTCGTGAAATGGGTCATTATGCATCAAATTATCGATTTGTTGAAGTAGTAATTAATGATGAATATAGAGGTCTTTATATTCTAACTGAGAAAATCAAACGAGACAATAACCGAGTTGATATTGCAAAGCTTGATAGTGAAGATATTGAAGGACGCGCGGTGACTGGAGGTTATATTCTTCGCATAGATTGGACTTGGGATATCGATGAAGATGACTATTTCAACTCAAATTATGACTCTCAAGGAGGAGAGTATATGAAATATCAATACTATTACCCCAAAGCAGAGAATATTCAACAAAATCAAAAAGACTATATAAAAGCATGGATGGATGTTTTTGAAGATGCAGTATTCTCAAATGATTTCTTCGCTAATGGAATTCGCTACACAGATTTAATCAACGTAACAAGTTTTACTGATTTTCTAATAATAAATGAACTGTCTAAAAATTCTGATGGTTACAAGCTAAGCACATATATGCACAAGGACCGAACAGATGCTGATGATAGACTACATGCTGGTCCAATTTGGGATTTTGATCAAACATATGGAATGTCAGCAGTTTGTTCAAACTATGACCCTACAGGCTGGACCTACTTACAAGAACAAGAATGGTGTGAAGACTTACAATCAATGCCAATGTTTTGGCAATCTATGATGTCAGATACTGTTTTTACAAATCATTTGTCGTGTAGATGGAGTGCCCTTAGACAAGGGCCCTTACATATTGATTCACTTTTTCATCGTATTGATGCGATGAATTCATATGTAGGTGAAGCAGTTACAAGAAACTTTATTCAGTGGGATTTTCAGGGAGAAAATATTTGGATTGAGCCATATCCTCTTCCTTTAGAAACACATGAAGAGGAAGTTGAATACATGAAAAATTGGATTCAAGAGAGAATAGAATGGTTAGATTTAAACATGCCAGGAAACTGCATGAACGATGTTATTGCTAAAATACCAGAACAGGAAGAAAATATATTTTTCCGTGTATTTCCTAACCCAGCGTCAAACAACCTCACAGTTGATTTAGGTGATTTGAATGGAGTTAATACAACCATTAAGCTCTATGATTTATCAAACAAACTTATCATAGAGAAGCAATCAACTTCAACTATAATGCTTGATGTTTCTGGCTATGCGAAAGGAATCTATTTAGTTGAAATTTCAACTTACGATCACGTCTTTAGAAGTCAAGTAATTATTGACTAATTACTATGCGACTTTCTACTTCTAACATCAAGAAGTAGTTGTAGTTCTTTACGCAATTCTTTTTGCCTTTTCTCAAGCAACAAAATATGTTGTTTTTACTGAATGCTCTTTATGAGTAAGTAGACAAGAATAATTTGATGTGATGTTGTAATCATTGCGTAATCGAATTCAAATAGTTAACGACTGCACATGCAGAATTATAATTTGTTGCGAGAGGAATATTATGAACATCACAAAGTCTCATTAACATAGCAATATCGACATCGTGTGGATGTTTATCTAAAGGATCTCGAAAAAATATCACTCCATTAATATCTCCGCGAGAAACCATCGCTCCAATTTCAGCATCTCCCCCAAGTGGGCCGCTATTTACAGTGTTAATACTTTTAACACCAGCCTTTTTTAACAAAGATCCAGTTGTACCTGTTGCAACCAATTCAAAGTTTGAATTAGAAAAAAATTCCAATCTTTTTAGAACAAAGTCAACCATATCTGCTTTCTTCCCATCATGTGCAATTAAAGCTATTTTCATTCAGCAATATTAAAAACATATATCAATATGCAAGATTAACAAATGGTTAATTTAGCATTAAAAAAACCTGATTTAATAAATTCGAAATCATTTAAAAACAAAAACTCACCTACTCAATTACTGACTTTAAGAATCAAGAATGACACGACGTTCTAAAGTTTCATTCATCTTGATTTTAACACCCCCTTCTCCTTCTTAATAAATTCATTGGGTCAAAAGCTGTATTTTGCATCAAACCTTAAAACTGATTCCATGCGTCTCATCAACCTCATTCTTTCCCCTGTGATTGGAACCCTCCTCATGGCCATGTGCATGCCACAACAGGCAAGCGGACAAATTTCGCAAGGCGGAAGCCCTTTGTATTGGGGAACAGAGTTTCCAGTTGACATCGAATTCAAGAACTTCGCTCCATTGGATTTGGAGATTCTTGCGGCAGAAGATGCGGGAACGGCTCAGTTCAAGGATGCACCTTGGCGCTTTGGAATCGAGCATGTCGTCAATTGGACGACCGAGAACAGCGGTGACTGGACAATGGAAGGTGACCATGCCGTTTGGCGACTTGCTGTGTGGTCAGACAATGCCACAAGTTGGAGTTTTTACTTGTCCAGCTTCCAAGTCCCCAAGGGAGGTGAACTCTTTGCATACAACGCCGACAGAACCCAGTTCATTGGGTCATTCACCTATAAGAACCACAAAGATTGGGGCGGATTGGCCCTAAGCTTGGTGGAAGGTCAAGGCGCCGTGTTGGAGTACCGTCAGCCGGCCTCTATGACAGAAGCACCCTCCCTTGTCGTGGAGCAAGCCGTGCAAGGCTACCGTTCTCTTTTGCGCCGGCAAGCTGAAATCGAAGCCGAAAATGCCTCATATGGTCCATTTGGAAACAGTGGTGCATGCAACATCAATGTTAATTGTCCCGAAGGTGCAGACTGGCAGGTGGAGAAAAAGTCAGTGGCATTGATTGTGAATGGTGGAAGTGCCGTGTGTACTGGAGCTTTAGTCAACAATACGGCCAACGATGGCACGCCGTATTTCTTGACGGCAAACCACTGTTTAGGTTCTCCCAACTCATGGACATACTACTTCAACCACGAGAGCAGCACGTGCTCTGGCAGCACAGGACCCACGTCCCAAAGCATTTCTGGCGGCACCCTTTTGGTGGCTGATGGTGGTTCAGACGTGGCTTTGATTGAATTGAGCTCCGCCCCTCCATCCAATTGGGACGTTGAATTCGTTGGATGGGATGCCACAGGTGTCTCTCCTGAAAATGCAACGGGCATTCACCACCCATCTGGGGACGTGAAGAAGATTTGTTTCGAAGAGAACAGTCCCTACGAGGACGCCACGGGTGGCGCTCAGGTTTGGTGGATCGACGCTTGGGAGTACGGGGTGACAGAGCCTGGTTCTTCAGGTTCGCCTCTATTTGACCAAAACCACCGCATCATTGGCCAGCTTTACGGCGGAGCCGCTGCATGCTCTGGAACCGTGAACAACGGAGCATACGATTTCTACGGGAGATTCAATGTAAGCTGGGGCCTCGGTGTCAGCCAATACCTCGACCCTCAAAACACCGGTACTTTGGTGCTTGACGGATATCCCACTGGGTTCGACACCGACAATGGATGCACAGATCCTTCTGCATGCAACTACAGCGAGCTCGCCATTTTTGACGATGGTTCATGCACTGTCAATGACCAATGTGGTGTTTGCGGTGGGGACAACAGCTCTTGCGGAGGTTGCACAAACCCTGAGGCATGCAACTTTGATTCCGATGCCATCGTCGACGATGGTTCGTGTGTCCTTGGCGGCGTGGGCTTGGACTTCACACTGCTAACAGACAACTATCCAGGCGAAACCACTTGGAACATCGCCGATGAAAGTGGCAATGTCGTTCTAGAGGGTGGGCCTTATTCAGGACAACAAACAACCTACACGGCCTCCACCTGTGTGGCAACAGGGTGCTATGTTTTAACTGTCAATGACAGTTACGGGGATGGCCTTCAATACCTTGGTGTTGTTGGCAACTACACCCTGATAGACAACGATGGCAATGTGCTTGCTCAGATGGTCAATGGAGGAGACTTTGGCAGCCAAGCCGTTGACAATTTCTGTGTGGATGCCGGCAGTTCTGACATTCCAGGCTGCACCCAAGTGTTCTCTTGCAACTACAATGCGGATGCCACAGTTGACGACGGATCGTGCATCCTTCCCTACAACTTGGTGTATGTGGATGGGGATGGGGATGGATATGGAGACGATGCCATTGCTGACTGGTGTCCGCCTCTCGATCCGGGAATCACCTTGGTAGGTGGGGACTGTGACGACAGTAATCCTGCTGTGCATCCCGATGCGCCGGGCACAGGAGAAGGCATCGACAACAACTGCGACGGCATCCTCTCCACAGATGAGGAAGGACTAAGCACATGTCCAGAAGACGTGAACCAAGACGGATCCATCACGGTGGCTGATGTGCTGGCTGTTCTCGCTGAATTCGGCTGCTCAAGCGATTGTAGTATGGATGTGGACGGTAACAGCAGTGTCAACGTTTCTGATATTCTTGCCCTCCTGGCAGCTTTTGGATCTGGCTGCTAAATTTGACCCCGACCATTTCAAACATGCAATCAACCTTTCTCCCTTTTATCTAAGGCGTTTTAAGACGGACTCAGGACGATGAACTCACGATTACTACTAATAGCTTTATTGGTTTCTTTTAGCTCTTGCATTCAATTGTGGGGGCAAAAACTGGAAAGCTTCAAGCATCAATCACAAGATGCAATTAAATATAATCTAACTGATATGCTTGTTGGTAGATATTCGATTAGTTACGAAGAAGCTTTTGGCTCATACTTTTCTTTTGGAAGCGAATTTGATATAATATGGAAGGATGTCTTTCTTGAATCATCGCATCCTTGGTATATATCTCAAAATGCTATTAAGAGAGGTTTTATCTTAGAACCATATATACGATGTTATTCATCAAATTTTTCGGGTCTCTATATCTCCTTTAATGGCTTTTTTGGATTCGCTACATACAAATTGGAACAGTCAGAAGAACTTGGTGAGCCAGAATGGTCAGCTGCTGGAGGCACTATTCAATTTGGAATACAAAAAACTATATTAGATCCATTACTTATAGACTTTTACCTAGGGGCAACATACGCTAATGACGATTATCCAGGGATATACCATGAATCTACAGCACTATTTCCTCCACCTTATGGACTAAGATTGTCTGGTGGATTACGGATCGGCATCCTTCTAAAAAATCAATGATAAAGTAACATATATAACGAATTCATATCATCTCTCTAAAAACATAATAGAAGCACAAGGATAGGCACAGTAAAAAACAAAACCTCGCTATCTCAGTGATCAATAGGTGTTATGAAATCAGAGCGTAGACCTTATTGGGCTACATATACCTCAGTAAATATTAGCATGACAGACGGTTACTTACATTTGTTGTTCCCATTGTTGTGTCGAATTCAGACACTTTTTTCAATCTCTTATCAAAGGGCTTGATGCTGTTGATAAGATGTGCGTGACAATCTTCAATTATTTTGCTTTTAAATAACCAAATAACGCAAGTGTGAATGCTAACATGTCTGGAGCAGCCATTTCAACACTAAAATCCATAACAGTTGATCCTGAGAAGACAGTAAAAAATAGAGTTAATAAAACAGCAGTAGCGATTACATAAGCCAATAAAGAACTCTTTGCAGTTTCCATGTCGCATGTTCGAATCATTATTAAAATGAGTCCAATCATTAATAGAGCTGGAGCAAGGCCATAATGAAACATGGTTGCCATTTGCTCTAAATCAGGGTTTTCGGCTGCTCTATTAGCACCAATCATGGATAGTGCCATTTTGCCTGGAAAAAACAGCATCAGAACGCCCATTAATGCATTATATACACCTAGAATGCTAAGGGTTAAAGAAGTTTTCATTGTAATTAAAATTTTACTTAAATCTCTAGTATCGGAAACTCTTGCCTATCCTCTCGTCATCAATTTATAAATTTATATGACGCCCAACGCGTATTGTAGATTACAATAAATCCCTTGAGGCAAATACAAAGTCCCATAATGATTTCCAGAACTGTCTGAAACATTATAACGACCATAATTATCGCAGAACCTGACACCAAAATTGATGCTTAAATGATGAATTTTATTTAATCGTAGATATTTCTTTATGTTAAACGTAATTATACTATTACGTTTCCAATCCATCCAAAAGGGATCTGTACCATATCGATAAGAAATATCAAATAATAAAGTCTCATTTCGCTTATGCATTATTCCAAAAGGTCCAAAATTTGGGACAAAAAGTGGCTTACTTTTAAGAATTTCATCTACTACTTGATAAGTTCCTCGTTGTAAATTAAAACTTAATATCCCGATTCGCATACCCCAATTATTCTTTATTGGATGAATCACGAAATCTATAAATTGAATATTAAGCGGATCGATACACCTCACTCCGTGGTTAAATCGAGATGTACTAAACTGACTGGGGTATTGAAATAAATCTGGAGATGGATATTGTGTTCCACCTGAAATCGTGAAAAGATGTGATTGTGAAAAGAGAGAACAAGAAGAAAAAATGAAAACAAAAAATGTAAGAATTATATGTTCTTTCATAAAATCAAATATCGGAAACTCTTGCCTATCCTATTGTACTCCCCACCCCTTTCTCTATCTAAATCAATTCTTTGGGAATGAAAGCGAGCCTGATTGAACTTACTAAGTATGTATGTTCCTCAATCATCCTGAATGAGGGGGGGGGCTTAATGACCCCTCTGGTCATGCAGAAATAAATGCCTGAGAAGCAATGAAGTTAGGCCTTAATTGCAATACAAACCAAGGAGTGTAAACAACATGGGCAAAGATTGATTTAGAGCAATTCCGTCCATCTGATTAGCTTTAACTGCATTGTCAAACGATAATGATTTGATGTAAATTGTGAGCTTAAAATTACAACCATGAGAATTCTTTTTACTGCTTTAGCTTGTTTATTTAGTGTCAGTATATCTGGACAAACAGTAGATGTTACATTTCAAGTTGACATGAATCAATTTAATGAGCCATTTAATTATGAAAATGTATATATTAACTCAAGTTTTGATGGATGGTGCGGTGGATGTAGACAAATGTATAATTACAATAATGATAACATTTGGTCTGTTACTATTCCTCTTAGCCAAGGGACCTATGAATACAAATTCACCTTAGATGGTTGGACTGACCAAGAATGGTTTGAAGATGGATCCATTTGCACAACAACAATAGATGGATTTGTAAATAGAAGTGTAACTGTTATCAACGAAGATATTGTATTGCCAATCGTATGTTATAATAATTGTAATCTCTGTGTTAACCCAGTATTTGGATGCACTTATGAATCCGCAACGAATTACAACTCATTTGCAACAAATGACGACATGTCATGTGAATTTGAAAACACAAATGGGTCGAGCTGTAACACAGATTTAAATGATGATGGAGTGGTCTCGACGGGAGATTTACTGTTGTTTTTAGTGTCATTTGGACAATTATGCGAATGATATATTAAAGGCGTGTTTATTTTATGATTTAATTTCATCCATTATGATCCTAGGTAAATATTCAATCGAAATCATATATAATACCATGATTAGACTTTTATTTACTGCTTTATTTTTTTTAGTTACCACATCTGCAAATTGTCAATCTTCAGACAATGAAGACTTCGAAAAAACAACAGGGATTTGGTATATGCTATTTTATCATAAACAATTCAGCGGTAGTCAATTTGGTATCCAGGGGGATTTTCAAGAGCGAAACTGGGATTTGGATGGTGATTTTGAGCAGAGATTGATTAGGAATGGCTTGACATTTAAACCAAAGGATTCTAACTTATTATTTACTCTTGGGTATGGGAACATACAATCGGGAGTATTTGGTTCAGATGCAAGTAGAACGAAAGAGCACCGAATATATCAGGAAGCTTTAATTCCCTGGAAGATTAGTGATCGTGTCTCTACTGCTCATAGATATAGATTTGAACAAAGATGGATTGAGGAAAATACAATGAAAACAAGGCATCGATATAACTTGTTTTTGAATATTGCCTTGAATCAAAATTCTTTTGAGAAAGGAACAATTTATTTAGCACTATATGGAGAGCTTTTTCTTTATTCGTGGGATATTATAGTAGATAGACTTCGTGTCTATTCAGCTATTGGTTATGAGTTTGCTCAAGGTAGTAAATTACAATTTGGTGTTATGAGACAGTACGTGAGTTCTATTCCAAAAAACCAACTTCAACTAAGTCTTCATCGATCAATAAAATAGTCCGCCTAAAAACAAAATGTAAGCACAATGGTAGGCACATTAAAAAAAACAACACCTTGCTATCTCAGTGATAAGAAGATTGTACAAAATCAGAGAAAAGCGCGGAGGTAGCTACACAAGCCTTGCTCTGTATCCACTGAAAACACAGGGTTTTTACTTTGTAAGCCTTACAAACACTGTGAAGATTGTTTGAGTCAGGAGAACAAAGAAAAAAATGAGATATGTTATAAGTATTGAAATTAGCTACACTTTTAGCCACACCAAATGAGAACCATATAAGGTAAGTTTTTGATGTAAATTGTATTTCTAAAATCATAACCATGAGACTGTTATTTACTTTTTTATTTTGCTTAATCATTGATAGTTTTTATTGCCAAAATTGGGAACAACTCAGTAGTTATAACGGTGTAGGAAGGCACCATCCTATAACTGTAGCATCTAACAATTTTGGATATATGATTGCTGGTCAATCTGCTACATTTAGCAATAACCTGGATGATGTATATCGATATGACCCAAACAGCAATGAATGGGCTCAAATTGATCCATTTCCTGGAACTGCAAGAGGTTATGGCTATGGGGTGTATGATGACAATATTGCGTTCTGCGGCTTTGGATCTGATAATTTTGGCTATCCAACTGATTGGTGGCGTTTTGACATGAATAATGAAGAATGGACACAACTTGCATCATTTCCTGGAGAAGGCAGAAACCATCCTGCTATGGTTATAGAAAGCAATAAAATTTTTGTTGGATTAGGAAGTAATTTAAGCGGAAATTTAGATGATTGGTGGGAGTATGACATTAATTTAAATTCTTGGACTCAGCTAGAATCATTCATAGGTCTTCCAAGACATCATCCGTATTATTTTGGCATTGATAATAAAATCTATGTTGGCTTTGGTCATGGGGATGACTTCCTAGGTCAGTTAAATATATTTAATGACTTCTACGTTTGGGATGTTGAGCAAAATACGTGGTCTCAGCTCAATAATTTTCCAGGAGAAGGGAGAGTCGCTGGAACTCAATTTTCAGCCAATGGAAAAGGATATATTTTAAGCGGTGATGGAGAAGATCATAATAATCTAGATTATGGAGAGTTTTGGGAATACAGCCCATTAAATGATACATGGGCTGAATTACCACCTCATCCTGGTGGAGCTCGTTGGGCACCAGGGACATTTATTTTAGATTGCCACGTCTATCTCACAAGTGGTTTAATCGGTGAAACAGGGTCGTTCCCTTCTGATCTTTATCGTTATACAATTAATTCTGAATGTGGATGTACAGATGCCGCAGCATTTAATTTCTCAGAATTAGCAATTAATGATGATGGATCCTGTTGTTATGTTGAAGGCTGTACTGATGAAAATGCTCTAAATTATTTACCAGAAGCGTGTTTCGATAATAACTCGTGCATATCAATTGATTTAGGTTGTACAGATCCTAGCTATTCTGATTTTGATATAAATGCAAATTTAGAGGTGTTCACAGGTGGGCCTTCAGATTTGTCTGAATACGGAACGGGAGGATATCACTATAATGATGCATGGGACATGGTGTTCAGCGTTTCTGAAGACACATTTCTAAGCTCAATTGATATAAATGCTGAAAATGCAGGAACTATTACTTTAGACCTCACTTCATCAAACGGAACTATAATAAATCAACTTGACTTTGATATTATTGGTGGGTGGAATACATTGGAAATAGGAACTTTAATCCCAGAAGGAAATAATTATCTTATTGGCATAACTGGAAACAATGAAAATATTGGATTATATCGTAATGATGCTGTTCCGACAGGTGTGTTCCCTATCCAAATTGCAGATCGAATTACAATAACAAGTAATACTACTGACAATCCCACATCTTATTACTATTATTTTTATAATTGGACTATTGACGAAAGCTGTACTGGAACTCTGTCAAATAGTGACATGACATCTTCTAACATTTTAGTTTATCCCAACCCAACATCGAACAACCTCACAATTGATTTCGGTCATTTGAATGGGATTAACACAACCATCAAGCTCTATGATTCATCAAGCAAACTTGTCTTTGAGAAGCAGTCAACTTCAACTCTAATCATTGATGTTTCTGGCTTTGCTAAAGGGATGTATTCACTTGAGCTTTTGACTGAAGAACATATTTTAAGAAGTAAAGTGATTATGAATTAAATAACGAGTATGAAATCACGAGTATTACTTACAGCTTTTTTATCATTCACACTTTTTTCCTGTAGGAAAGAATATAATTGTATTTGTGGAAGTGATGGCGGAGAACCTTATGTTGTAGTTATTAGTGCAAACAATCTTGACGATGCGATTACAGAGTGTTCACCACCAGGATCTGATTGTGAAATAGAAGAATAAAATGTAAGCACAAGGGTAGTCACAGTAAAAAAAACCTCTCTATCTCAATGATAACAAGATTTTATAAAATGAGAGAGCAGCCCGTAGACTTCACAAACTTCAGAAAATACAAGCATTACAGACGGTTACTAACATTTGTTGTTTCCATTGTTGTGCCGAAAGTAGTCCCCTCATTTTTCTAAATAGACATTTCTTTAACTGCGTTACTCACATTTTATTCCCACGCTTATTGGGTTACAGGAAGTCTTGAATGAAAAAACCCTACATCTGTTAGGATGAAGGGAGTGAGTTTTGTAGCCCGTAGGGGGCTACAAGTCAAACATGCTGAATACCCAGTTTTGACCGGGCAAATGTACTGAAACCCCAATAAACACAGTTGATAAGGTCTTGGTAACAACGAAAGCAAGAAAACAGATATGCCTTATTAATACTGAAAAAGGTGTCACGGTTTGTGTCATGTAATCCAATTCTCCATAGATGACATTTTGATGTAAATTGTGAGTCTAAAATCACAACCATGAGACTTCTACTTACTGCTCTACTTTTATTTTGTAATCTTCCAATTATAGCTCAAATTGATTCATTTTGTAATTGTAATGACATTTCACAAGGCTCTAGTTCAGAGTGGCCTTATGTTTTAACCGCATGTAATATTGATGATGGGAACAATGGAGAGATGCAGGAATTTCAAATTTTAATTACTTCACTTCCAGAAACAGGGGCAAGTTTCAGAGTTGCTAAAACTGTAGCAAATGGAAATTGGTATATCGCACCAGAAACTCCTCTAGTTTTAGGATTAAACATTAAAACAGTGACTGCAGTTGATTTTGCTCGAACGGTAAAATTTCAATTTTCAGACTGCAACATTCAATATGAATTGTTTGTGCTAAATCAAAATGCTGTTTGTGGAGGAAGCCCCGTAATTTTAGGATGTACGAATGAAAGCGCATGTAACTACAACGAAATTGCAAATCAAGAGGATAATAGTTGTTTATTTATGGGTGACTCATGTGATGATGGTGACTCAAACACACAAGATGATGAGATTAACGAAGACTGTGAGTGTGCTGGAACTCCATATTCAAAAGTGGATGAATTAGAGGCTTTATCAGTGCTCATTTACCCTAATCCAGCATCAAACAACCTCACTGTTGATTTGGGTGATTTGAATGGGGTTAATACAACCATTAAACTCTATGATTTATCAAGCAAACTTGTCTTTAAGAAGCTATCATCAACAACTCTAATGATTGATGTTTCTGGCTTTGCTAAAGGCATGTATTCACTTGAGCTTTCTAGTGATGAACAAGTTTTGAGGAGCCTCGTGATTATTGACTAATTAGTAAGCTTCTTTCTGCTTCAAAGCCTCTCTGATCTTCTCTTAGGTTGTAGATTAAGTATCAACATTTCCAAAAAGGTGTCACGTTTTGTGTCATATGACGTTGGTAAAATGCTAGTTGCCTTTGTTTACTGACGTTTCAGAGATAAGGTAGTAGCCCGTAGGGGGCTACAAAGCATAATCTCTGGATGCCCAGTTTTTACTGGGGAAATGCTCTGAACACCTTGAAAACAATAAGGATATCTTGTTTGCAACTTCAAAAACAAGAAAAGAGATATGCCTTATTAGTGTTGAAAATAGTGTTCTCGTTAGTGTTCTCAAATCAGCAATATTAGAGCTTAAAATTATTGTTGAGTAAATTTAAGAATCTGTTTTTAATGCAACTAAGTTGCATTAAATTTGACATATGACAATCATTGACAATAAACTACCAGTCACAGTATTAAGTGGATTCTTAGGTGCAGGAAAAA
>PBNL01000051.1 GCA_002723115.1 Methanobacteriota archaeon
CGTCAGTAGCTGTGAACGTACGAGTGATAACGTAGTCGCCAGCACAAGCGCCCGCAGTAGTTACCTCTTCAACAGTGATCGTTACCTCTCCACAGTTGTCTGTAGCAGAAGCCTCATCCATTGGGTGCTCGTCACTACACTCTGCCGAGTAGTCAGCAGGCGTAGAAATAACGGGAGCCGTTGTGTCTATTACATTAATAAATTGTTCAAAGTTGACAGTCGAACCTGTACAATTAGTAATTCCAAGAATTCTAACAATAGTGTATTCTCCAGTACAAGACCCTTCAGTAATAACTTCAGAAATTAAACTAACTGATAGATCTGAATCATCACACTCCATTGCAGGATCAGTGTAGACATCAAATTCAGAAGGTGAAGAAATATCAGGTATTTCAGAACATTCTGCAGTTAATTCAGATGGACCAGAAAGAATTTCAGGACAGCTATATGTTTCAATAGGAGCTTGCTCAAATGTAAAGTCTACCCTGTCGTCATTTACTTGGTCTCCTTCAGGGAAGATTTGAACACTGAAAGAACCGCTAATGGCACCATCAGTAGTAAGCTGACAAAGAAGAACCTTGTTGTCGTCTCCTGACACTCCATTTAGTCCTCCTGGAGGAAGCAGGTACCAACCAGAGCCAATACCGTCGTTAACATTAAAGCTATTTCCAGCTGCGAAATCATCTGTCCAAGTTCCAGGTATAACGTTTACAACTCCGTAATCTATATCATCTGAGCTTGTAGCACCAATAGTAACCCAAGAGTCAAATGCAACGTTTGGCGCAACAACCATCATTGCAGGACTAATCGAAGTCGACACATTAGATCCGAATACGTCTTGATAGAAAGAAGTGGTAGTAGCTAAAGAAAGAGGGAAGTTGTCGTTTCCTGTAACTGCTGTAACAATGTCTGAAGAGTTTGGTGTAGTTACATAAACTCTATAAGTAGATTGGCCTGCTAAGTCTCCTTCAGAGTGAGAAGTTACAAGTTCAATCTCAATTGAATAATTTGAATTTGTAGATGTGATTGAAGGCTCGATCACACAGTTACAGTAATCACAAGAACCATCATCGAATAATGCTACAAAGTTGTAGTTACAAGCAAGAGCATCTGTACAACCAGATTCAGTGATGTCACAGATGTCGTTATCATTTATATCGTAACAAACACCATCACAATCGTATCCTGGTTCTGGGTACTCACAAAGGCCATCATCATAGATAGCGTTTTCATCATAGTTACAGGCTTCAGCGTCCGTACATCCACAAGCATTAATTCCACATGAACAGAAATCACAAGAATCGTCAGAAGTATTTGCATCAGCATTGTAGTTACAAGCAGCTGAATCCATACATCCATCGATTTGGAAAGTAATAACCCAAATCTGAGTGTACGACGCCTCATTTCCACAAGCATCAACTAAAGTGAAAGTTCTGTCTATTGCATACTGGTCTGCAGCTAATCCTAAGAAATCTTCATCAGCTGATGAAGATGGAGAATCAATTGATGACCAAGAAGCGTTTTCATCACAATCGTCTTGGATTGCTAGAGAAGGGTTTGGTATAGATTCACCAAGTAATTCATTAACAAATTCTGGACAATCTAGACCAAAACAAGTTCCATCAACCACTTCAGGTGCAGTGTTATCTACAACATTAGTAGTGTGTACAAGTTCAGAAGAGTTGCCACATGCATCAGTTGCAGTGAAGGTCCTTACAATTGAATATGATTGAGGGCAATCACTAGAGATGATTTCTTCCTCAACAGTAATTGTTTCTTCAGTACAACCAGGTAGAAGAGTTGGCTCTGGAAGGATTAATTCATCAGAACAGCTTAGTTCGCTGTCTAGAAGTTCCTCAAAAACTGGGGCGTCAGTGTCTTGGACTAGTACTGACTGAGAAACTACTGTTTCGTTTCCTGATGCATCAGTTGCAGTCCAAGTTCTTACTAACTCGTAATCACCAGGACAAAATTGCTCGTTAATTGCTTCAGAGTATGTAACCTCTACGTCAGAACAATTGTCTGTGAAAGTAGGAGCTGAAGCGGCTTCAGGAATACTATTACAGTCTGCAAGAACGTCTTCTGGAATATTTGATGCTACTGGGCCTTCTGAGTCTACAACTTCAATGGTTTGGATTGCAACAGTAGAGTTGCCTGCATCGTCAGTAGCAGTGAATTCTCTGTAAATTGTGTATTCGTAATCACTTGAACCATAGATAATTTGTTCAGAAACAGTAATTGTAGATGGGCCACAATTGTCTTCGGCAGTTGCCTCTTCGTAAACAATTTCCTCATCACATTCAACAACTTGGTTCTCAGGTATAGTTAATTCGGGACCAGTGGTGTCTATTACGTTAATAGTTTGGATTGCTTCATAACTAGAGTTTCCAGCATCATCAGTAGCGATGAAAGTTCTGATTACTGTGTAGTTACCTGCAGATGTACCAGGAATGATTTCGTCAGATGAAGTAATAGTGACTTCACCACATTCGTCAGAAGCTAGTGGATCATCTAATCTCATGAACTCATCACATTCAACTGTAAAGCTGTCAGGTGCAATAAGATCAGGAGCAGTATTGTCTTCAACTGTAATAATTTGAGTGTCAACAGATGAATTACCTGCATCATCTGTAGCTGTGAAAGTTCTGTGGATTTCGTAGTTACCTAAAGCATTTCCTTGAACAATAGTTTCCTCAACATCAACAGAAACAGTACCACACATGTCTGAAGCAAATGCATCAGAGTATATAATTTCTTCTGTACACTCTATCGTGTAATCAGCAGGAATACTGAGTAATGGTGATGTTGTATCAACAACAGTAATGGTTTGGCTTGCAGTACTCATGTTACCACACTCATCCATAGCCATGAAAGTTCTAGCTATTGTGTAGTTGCCAGAAGCATTTCCTGGAATAATTGTTTCTGTTGAGTTAATCGTATATGTCCCGCAATTGTCAGAAGCAGAAGCAGGAGCGTATTGGATTTGGTCTGAACACTCAACAGTGAAGTCTGCTGGAGGGGTAATTACTGGAGCTTGATCATCAAAAACAGTTACGATTTGAACGCCAGTAGTGATGTTTAAACAAGGGTCTTCAGCAATGAAAGTTCTATGGATTTCATAAGAACCACTACATGATCCAGGAACAATATTTTCTTGAACTGTAATTGTTACTTCACCACAGTCATCAGTTCCAGAAGCTGTTCCTAATTCAGCTCCATCAACAATATCACAAGAAACTGATAGATCGTTTGGTAAGAATAAAACTGGTGGAACTGTATCAACTACTGTTACAACTTGGTAATGAGTTGAAGAATATCCTGCACAGTCAGTTGCAATCCAAGATCGGAAAATTGTGTAATCGTGTTGACAGTTTCCTTCAACAATAAATTCTCCTGCTATTTCAACACTTACTTCAGGGATTGTGTCGTAACAATCATTTGAATTGAACTGGCTCTCAAAATCTGGAGCAAATGGAGAAGCTACAGCCTCAACAACAATAGATTCAATATCAACTACTTCCCAGCCTTGAACAACAACATCATCAGGAGCAATAGTAAATACTGGTTGAAGGTTGTTACCATCACAGTCATAGTTGGTTAATGGATATGAACAAGAACCCTCATCTGTTGCAGCATCAGAGTAGTTACATGCTGAAGAATCCATACATCCAATAACTTCGAACTGATCACAAACATTATCTCCATCAGTATCAACAATACAGTTGCCCTCACAGTCGTAACCTAGTTCAGCAAACACACAAGAACCATCAGAATAAAGAGCATCTGGGTCATAGTTACATGCATCAGAAGAGGTACAACCAGAGCAAGATGTAAACTCACATGATCCATCATCCTCAGTAGCAGAAACATCGTAGTTACACGCTTCAAAGTCCATACACCCAAGCACTGGGTATACACAAGATCCGTCGTTATCTGTGGCTTGAGATGAGTAGTTAGTCGCATTTACATCATCACAACCAGGAATCTCAAATTGGTCACATACTCCGTCGCTATCAGTATCTACCAAACAGTTTCCATCACAATCATACCCATCATCAGCGTAATCACATGACCCGTCACTTACATCGGCATCGGCATCGTAGTTACAAGCATCTGAATCAGTACAACCGAGTACAAGACAAGATGTGAAGTCACAACTACCATCATCTTCTGTTGCCTCTGGATTATAGTTACAAGCATCTGCATTCAAACAGCCTAGGATAGACTCACATGAACCATCATTAATGGTTGCATCTGGATCAAAGTTAGGAGCGCCAGGATCCATACAACCTGCACATGACAAGTACTCACAAGAGCCGTTGTCAATCTGCGCTTCTGGATTGTAGTTACAGGCAGATGAATTCATACAACCTTGCTCTAAACACGATGTGTAATCACAACTACCATCGTTGATTGTAGCTGATTCATCGTAGTTACAAGCTTCTGGATCTGTACAACCTAGCTGGATACATGATATGAATTCACAGCTGCCGTCGTTAATTGTGGCTTCTGGATTGTAGTTACATGCTACAGAAATTGTACAACCTGGGATATCCGTTTGGCCAAACAACTGACTAGTTGTGACACTGAGGATTAGAAATAAAATGATGCGACTCATGAGTTTATTGATGTAAAGTGGAAATATACGGACAAATCAGTTGAAACTGCCCACAAACTGCGGCTTTCAGTCGACGAATGTAGGCAATTCATCGATGAGTAATTAGTAGCCTCGCGCGTAGTATTATGTATAAAGGCTGATTTTCAAGCAGTTAAGTAAAAGCAATAATTAAAAACTTGAATTCTATCTAATTGAAAAAATTCGACTAAATCTTGAGATTAAGTAGACGAAATGATCATTTTTACATCCTAATCTCAAAAATTCATAGAATTTATTTTGCCGATTTCGGCATTTTTCAAGTATTAGATGAACAAAAACGTCAAAATTCAAAAGTGGTTACACCCTCCATTTAATTCAGAAAAAAAAAGAATTCAAGAGGGAGGAATTGGACTTTTTGTTGAAGATTGTCCATCACGAAAATCATGGAAAAAAGCAATAAGCGAAAATCGAGTTTTAATTGATGGTCAACTGGCTAAAACTTCTACCTGGGTTTATATCGGATCTGAAGTATCGTTGACTCCAAAGATTCAACAGAAACCACCACCATCAAAATTGCAAAATCAATGTGATGAAAAATTAAAAATTCAATTTGAAAATCAAGACATAATTATTATCGAAAAACCACCTGGTATTAGCACTATTGGATACAATAAACTTACACTTAACTCAATTGCTCGTAAATATCTAAATAACACAATTATACATCCTGCACATAGATTAGACAAAGACACACATGGATTAGTGATTTTTTACAAAAATCACAAGGCATCAATTTGGCTTGAAAAAGCTTTTAAAAAACGTGAAATAAACAAGACATATTATGCATTAGTCGAAGGCGAATTAATGGGCGAATTTCTTGAAATAAAAACACCTCTTTCTAATAAACCATCAACATCTATATTTACTAAAATTGGCTCTATAGATTGGCCTGTTCACGACAAAGCAACTTTAGTAAAAATCAATCCTATTTCAGGAAGAAAACATCAAATCCGAAAACACTTAAAACAACTTGGTCATCCAATTGTTGGAGACAGTATTTACAACAACGGAATTAGATATAAAGGGCATGGTCTTTTCCTAAGTTGCACAACCCTTAACTTCACAACACCTGAAGAGGAATTAGTAAATGTTGAAATAGACTTACCTAAGAAATTTAAGAGAGTTATTCATAAACTTGACTTGCCTTAACTTTCAGCCTCCTTAAAAAATTGAAAATTGAACTTTTTTAGAGCTTTATTTAGGTTTATAACGCTAATTATGTGGGCGTTGCTTACTACACTAGTTATACTGATAGTACTAGTGCTTTCAACACTTGTAGGGCAGAGAGACAAGGCAGGTCGTAGTATAGCACATCGTTTTTTCAACATCTTTTTAAGGGGCGTGCATTTCTTTTCAGGCATGGAAATTCACTGGCATGGGACTCCACCTGAAACACCACATGTCATGATGGGAAACCATCGTTCATATGCTGATGCAGTAGTATTACCAGTATCATTCCCTGTTGTTTTTGTTGCAAGGTATGAGACTAAGTCTTGGCCTATAGTAGGTTGGGGAGCAACATTACTTGGGACGATTTGGGTGAAACGCGATAAAAAGGAAAGCAGAAGAGCTACTAGAGCTGCTTTAAAAGACAGACTAAACGACGGATATGGAGTAGTGATTTTCCCAGAAGGAACTACTTCTACTGGCCCAGAGCTTCTGCCTTACCATAAGGGCATGTTTTACACATGTGCTGAAAATGGATTTCCGATTGCACCTGCAGCAATTGAATTTGAGGATCCAAACATTGCATGGGTAAATGCTGAGTGGTTTATCCCACATGCATTTAGACACTTCGGAAAAAAGAAGATTGTGGTTCATGTGAGTTTTGGCCCAAGTTTCAAAGACAATGATGCAGAACAATTACTTGAGGATGTAAGAAATTGGACTCAAGAAGAGTGCTATAAGCTAAGGGAGATTTTAGACCAAAAAGCCTCTTAATCAGCCACTTCATTCAAAAAGAAAGCCCATTTATCTGCTTCTTCATCCAAAACCATAGATGTAGGCTTTCCTGCACCGTGACCAGCATTTACTTCTATTCTAATTAAAGCTGGGTTATCACCAGAATGCGCAGCTTGTAATCTAGCTGCGAACTTAAATGAGTGAGCTGGCACAACTCTATCATCATGATCAGAAGTAGTCACCATTGTACTTGGATACTTTACACCATCTTTTATGTTATGTACAGGAGAGAAGCTGTGTAAGTTTTCAAAATGAACTTTAGAACTATCAGCACATCCATACTCAGGTATCCACCCCCATCCTATTGTAAATCTGTGATAACGCAACATATCCATCACACCTACACCTGGAAAGGCAACAGCGGCTAATTCAGGCCTTTGTGTCATTACAGCACCAATTAGTAATCCCCCATTTGAACGACCTTCTATACCAAGTTTAGAAGACGAAGTGTACCCTTCAGAAATCAGGTATTCACCAGCAGAGATGAAATCATCAAACACGTTTTGTTTATTTAGCAGCATACCAGCCTCGTGCCACTCTTCACCGAATTCACCTCCTCCACGAAGGTTTGGCATAGCATACACTCCCCCCTTTTCAAGAAATACAATTTTTGAAGCACTGAAACTTGGAGTAAGGCTGATATTAAATCCACCATAAGCATATAGTAACGTAGGATTTGAACCATCTAAAACCAAATCCTTCTTATGCACTATAAACATTGGGACTTTTGTACCATCCTTAGAAGTATACCAAACCTGTTTTGTCTCATATTCATTTTTATCAAAACCCACTGTAGGTTCGGCAAACAAACTAGATTCTCCAGTATTTAAATCCAACCTATATATACTAGTAGGATGTGTGAATGAGGTGTAGGCATAAAACAGTTCATCAGCATTTTGTTTACCTCCAAAACCGCCTGTTGAGCCAACTGTTCCAGGCAGAACAACATTACTTCGATTATTGCCTTCAAGATCCATTTTCACAACCTTGTTGCAAGCATTTTCAAGGTATTGTGCGAAGATTTGGCCACCGACTAAAGAAGCCGATTCTAATAAGTTATCAGAGTGCTCAATTACATCTGTCCAATTGTTTTGGTCTGACAAATCTTTAGAAGAATTTATCGCAACCAATCTGTATTTTGGAGCATCTATATCAGTTAAAAGATAAATAGTGCCATCAACTATCCCAGCAACACTTGACCTGTGCTTAAATCCACCAACAACCTCTTGCCAATCTCCTTCTGAATCAGATCTCTTTACGTGAATAGAATTACCATCCGTTCCCGTAGAAGAATTCAAAATCAAAAACTGTTCATCTTCACTTACACCAACATAATGGTAGCGGTTTGGCTCATCATCATTTCTATAAACAAGCCTATCCTCAGACTGATTAGTGCCAAGTTTATGATAGTAAACACTATGAAAAGTATTCTCAGTGCTAAATTCACTTCCCTCAGGAGCAGGGTATCTACTGTAGAAAAAACCATCACCCAACCAACTTGCACCACTAAACTTAACCCAGTCTAACACATCAGGCAACTCCTTTCCGGTTGCAACGTCAAGTACCCTAAATTGCTGCCAGTCTGACCCTGCCTCATTCCTAACTACAACAACGTATTTACCATCCTTAGAAGCTCCACCCAGATGAGCAGTTACAGTTCCGTCAGTGCTAAGTAAATTTGGATCTAAGAATACATTCTCATCCCCATTCAGAGATTCTCTTACGTATACTACGCTTTGGTTTTGAAGGCCGTCATTCTTGCTAATGAAGTATCTATCACCAATTTTTCTTGGCATACCCACCTTTTCATAATTGAACAACTCTTCATACCTGTCTCTCAATTCCTTACGTAGAGGAATAGCATCAAGGTAATTACGAGTTATAATGTTTTGGTCTGCAACCCATTGCTCAACTTCTTCTGCCCTATCATCTTCTAACCACCTGTATGGATCGCTTACTTGGGTTCCAAAATATTCGTCAATTTGATCAACGATTCTAGATTCAGGATATGAAATTTCTTCATGTTTCATAGAAGAGTCTGTGCAAGAAAATAGCATTGCGGCAGAAGTAAAAAAGAGAATTTTACGCATAAGTTCATTTTGGTTCAAATATATGCTGAAGGTTATGTATCTTTTCAGACGTGACACCAACAACAATAATACTTTCGAGCATTTTAGCCCTTCAATTTCCTGCTTTCCAAAATGATAGCATTGAAGTTGTGCTCGAATACAAATCTAGTGTCAGAGCACTTGAGGTTGTGGATGAAAACACCATCATTTTTTCAGGTCATGGTGGATTAATTGGTGTAAGTCGTGATTCTGGGAACACATGGGACACTACAAGGGTGGAATTTGAAGGAAGGCATCCAGCTTTCAGAGCCTGCAGTGCTTTTGAAGACCAAATGTATATCGCAAGCATTGAATCCCCTGGCTTAATCTTCCGAATACCACTTGACGATTTAAACTCTAGAGAGTTGTTGTATAAAAATGACAACCCAATCGTTTTTCTTGACGCAATGGCATTCACTGATGATGGCATAGGCATAGTAATGGGAGATCCACAAAATGAATGCATTACTATCATTAGAAGCCATGCTCAAGAATCCAATTGGGAAGAAATTCCTTGTGAATCTATTCCCGAAGCTATTAAAGGGGAGGCCGCTTTTGCAGCAAGCAATGGCAATATTTCAATTGTGGGAGAAAAAGTTTGGATTGCAACTGGAGGTAAGGCTTCAAGAGTGTTTCATTCTTGTAATTCAGGTGAAAACTGGTCAGTATATAATACCCCTGTCATTCAAGGTGGACAAATGACAGGGGCATTCGCCATTTCTTTCAAGGACGACCAAACAGGATTATTAATTGGAGGAGACTGGGAGGACAAGTCAAATAATTTTGGCAACATCTGCATAACAAGGAATGGAGGGAAAACATGGGATTTAATATCTGAAGGGAAAGGGCCTGGATACAGGTCTTCTATTGTCTGGAGTCCAACAGATTCAAACACTTGTGTTGCAATTGGATCTGAAGGAATTGACATATCAAATGACGAAGGAAAAAATTGGGAAAGGGTATCAGATGATGGATACTACACTGGAAGGTTTGACGTAGATGGCAAGATCTTATGGCTTGCAGGGCACGGAAAACTTAGTAAACTAGTATTGAATGAAAACTAAAGCAGACAAGGAGACTATTGCAGACTTGAGGAGACGTGTAGAGCTTAGTTTGGGCTTTGACATTACTTCTACTAGGGATTGCGAGGTGCTCTCTATGGAATTAGAAAGATTTGACAGAAGGTTTTCATTGAGCGTAAGTACCTTGAGGAGGTTTTTTGGGCTAATTGAACAAAAGAATGACTATTCACTTAGCACATTAAATTCTCTTGCAAGATTTGCAGGTTTTTCAAGTTTCAAAAATTGGGAGGCGTCAAGAGATAATACAATAATAGAAGAGCCTAAGTCTACTCTTGAGAATAAGACTGATTCTGAGAGCGTTGCAGACATAGTAGCATCATTAGACGATCTCCTTGAAACATTGATTAGAAACCCATCTTTGAGGCTTTCTGCATCTCAGTTAAAATCAACAACAGAGTCTACAATTATGCTTTATAAGTTAAATGCTTTGCCAGAATGGCTTTGGAAAAAGTCACACAGGCACCCAATTGTGAGGCTATTGGCGGAATACATACCACCTCTAGATTATATGGGAAGTTTTGGAAAGGAATTGATGCAAGACTACCTAAAGACATCAAACACTATACAGGAAAAGATGTTTTCGCAGGGTCTTCTAATGGTTACTGACTTGTATGTAGGTAAGGAAAAGGCTGATACTTTAAGAAAACTTCCAATGGTTACAGAACTTTCCCAAAAGATTCACCCAATGCCTCAAGCTAGAATCTTAGGGTTGAATCTTTTAGCACAAACCGAGGGAGTGAAAACAGACAATAACTCTCTGGAAAACTTCAGAACTCTTATTTATGAAGGAATAAATAATGAAGAGGCGATTTGGCCTAGAGAAGCTGTCACAACTTGTCCCTTCATATTTAAAATAATTGAATGGATTACACTAGCTAATGACAAGGAACTATGTGAGGAGGCAATATTGGGTATACAGAATTATAGAACTCGTCAAGATTTTGCTACAAGACAGTTTACGATAGATAATATTATGGACTTAAGGCTAGCCTGGTGTTACTACTTAACAGGAAGAGAGATGGAAGCCCGTGCGTTACTAGATTCAGTAAGTCCAGAGAGATTCCCAAGTCATGAAGAAAGGACTCTTGGGATATGGTATTATAGCCTAATTCAAAAAATTGGAAGTCCTAAACGTAAAAAATCGAGCTTGATTTCGCTCGATTTACTTACATCACAAACAGGTTATATAGGCTTGTCTAGCCGATTGAATTTATTAGTGTCCTGAAATGAAATTTGTAGTTGATCCCTTAAGACATTCAAACGTACAAAATAGCTACTTCAAGAAAAGAAGTGTGAACTAAATTGAACATAAAAGAACTAAATTAAACAACACATTGCTAAAATCATTTGACACATTAATTCTTGAGGGCGGAAGCCTTAAATGCACTTTTTCTGCAGGTATTTTAGACGTACTACTAGCTAATGAATTCACTGATTTTAAAAACTATTACGGAGTTTCAAGCGGATCCATGGCAATGTCATATTTCATTGCAAAACAGAGTAAAAATTTCATAACTGTATCTAGATCATTAGTAGAAAATCCTGACTTTTTAAGTTATATGAATACTTTCTCTTCTTCAGGGTTAATGAATTTAGATTTTCTAGAAAAATATGTGAGTGAGACCTTTCCCTTTGATGAAGATTTGGCATTGAAAAATATTGAAGGGAAAAACGTGAAGATTATCGCAACAAATAAGAAAACGGGGAAGCCTCATTATTTAACCCCAAGTAAAGGGCAATGGTTAAATATGTTAATGGCGTCAGCTACATTACCATTTATAACTAAGGGGGAAGCCATAGTTGATGGGATTAAAATGTTTGACGGGGGCTATTCCGACCCTATTCCAGTTAGAGAAGCTGTAAAAAATGGATCTAAGAAAATTCTAGTAATTCGTACTAGGCCAGAAAAAACTAAACTTGATCAAAGCTATATTTCTTGGTTTGCTGAGTACTGGAATTACGACAATGATGCTATCTCAGATTTATTCCATAACAGCTACAAAACCTACAACGATAGAGTAGACTTTTTGAATGGTGAAAAACCTGAAGGTGTAGATTGGCACGTTTTGGCTCCTCCAACAGACTTAAGGAGTGATGGATATTACTTATACAAAGAAGATGTAGATGCTGATTACAGGCTAGGTCTTGAGGTTGGCATGGACTTTATACAGCAGATTAAATCAGCTTAATGTGTTTTCACAATTAAGCTTTTATCAAATCTAAATCTATCACCATAAATCCCGCCTTCAGCACGCTTTCCTGCAGAGATTACCATAGTTACATCTGCTCCTCTTGGCAATCCAAGTAATTTTTTTACTCTCACATTATCAAATCCTTCCATGGGACAAGTATCAAAACCATGTGATCTCATTGCAAGCATGAAATGTGCACTTGCAAGAGCTGTGCTCTTATGCCCCCAAACCTTCATACCCCATTTTCCTAAAGGACCTCTTGGAGTTGGTTGAGTTAATCCTCTAAGGTTAAAAAACAACCATTTTATTGGTGCTAACATGCCAAACCACCCAATTGTATACGCCATCTTAGTGATTACTTTGAAATATTGGTAAGCACTTTCAGGCATATCCCCTCTTCTATCGAATTCATCTAGCATTAATTGATTATTCCTTCTCCACAAGTCTGGCCTTGTTACAAAAACAAATAATTCCTTAGCTGTTGAAGCTGCAGGTTGACCAAGGCAGCACTCTGCAAGTTTAGATTTTTTCTCAGAATCTGATACATGGTGAATCTCCCAGCACTGAAGGTTAGAAGAATTCGGAGCAAGTAAAGCAGAATCTATGCAATCATCTATTACTGATTGTGGAATTGGATCGCTAGAAAAAAACCTAACTGAACGTCTAGACTCTACAATATCTTTAAATGCTTTATTGTCAGTTTTAGGAGCTTCAACTGCAGGTCTTTTTGCATCTTCAGGCATGTCAAACACTTTTACTTTTACCATGGTTTATTTTACTATTTCGTGAAATAGGGGCACGAATTTACAGGGATCACTATCAATTGAAATTGATTCTATGATTTTTCTTTCAGCCTCTTCACAATCTTTTTCAGTAGAAGCATGAATGAAACACAGAGGTTGTGATGATTTCAGTGGGGTAACTCTAGATCCTGCCTGCACAATGTTTTGCAATCCAACACTGTGATTAATCGCTTGACCTGGAATAGTTCGTCCACCTCCCAAGCTAACAATAGACATTCCGATAGCTCGAAGGTCAAATGAATTTACATACCCTGTTCTATCTGCATATACAGGCTTAATAATATTCGCTTGAGGCAGGAGGTCTGTGTTTTCAATTACTGCTGTATCTCCACCCATTCTATCAACCATCTGAGCGAATTTCTCTAATGCCAAGCCGCTTGAAATGCTATTTTTCAAAGCTGTTGCAGCTTGATCTAGTTTCTCATAAAGACCTGAATCCACTAACGCCTGACTTCCAAGTGCATAAACGCATTCACTTAGTCTTGGATGACTTTTACCACCTTTTAAAAATTCGATTGACTCTAGTATTTCTAATGAATTTCCTGCATTAAAAGAAAGGGGTTGGGACATGTCTGTAATCAATGCAGAGGTTTTAACTCCTGCTCCATTTGAGACATCAACCAGTGATTTAGCAAGTGTTCGTGAATCTTCTAATGATTGCATAACAGCTCCATTTCCAGTCTTTACATCCAACACTAATGAATTAATACCTGCCGCTAATTTTTTAGAAATTATAGATGCCGTAATTAACCCTATACTTTCAACAGTTGCTGTAACGTCTCTAACTGAGTAAACTCTACTATCTGTAGGTGCAAGTTCATCTGTTTGTCTTATTATAGAATATCCTACATCCCTTACTACATTTTTAAACTCATCAATGGACACACCTGTATTGTAGCCAGGGAATGACTCTAGCTTGTCTATTGTGCCACCAGTATGTGCTAGTCCTCTTCCTGCTATCATAGGGATGTACGCACCACATGCCGCTAACATTGGGGCTAGCATGAGTGACACGCCATCTCCTATGCCTCCAGTACTATGCTTGTCGAGAATTGGGCCAGGGATTGACATGTCTGACCAGTCGATCGTGAAGCCTGATGACTTTACAGCATTTGTCCAGTCGACTCTTTCTTGAATGCTTAGATCTTGAAAGTAGACTGCCATGGTGAATGCAGCGATTTGAGCATTGCTAACTTCTCCAGAAGCAATGCCCTGTGAGAAGCCGTGTAGTTGAGACGCGGTTAGAGTCATTCCGTTACGCTTTTGGCGTATTATTTCTTGTGGCAGAAATTTCACGATTTAAAGCGATAGGAATAAGCCTGCTATGGTAGCAGACATAAGATTTGAAAGTGTTCCTGCAGCTACAGCTAAAAGGCCAAATTTCGCTATTTCTCCTCTTCTTGAAGGAGCTATACCACCTAGACCTCCAAGAAGGATTGCTATTGAGCTAAGATTTGCGAAGCCACACAATGCAAATGACACTATTGCCTTTGATTTTTCAGACAGAATCATAGGTGCATCTTCAGCTAGATAAGGAACGAAGTTTAGGTATGCAACAAATTCGTTTACAACTAGTTTTTGGCCTATAAAAGAACCTATTGTAGTCGCTTCAGACCAAGGAACTCCAATCAAAAATGCTAGAGGGCTGAATATGTAACCTAAAATTTGCTCAAGAGTCAAATCTTCAATTCCAAACACATTTCCCACACCACCAAACAATCCATTTAAAAGTGCTATCAACCCTACAAACGCAAGCAACATAGCCCCCACATTCAATGCTAGCTTTAGACCCGATGAAGCACCAGATGCAGCAGCGTCTATGACGTTTACAGGTTTCTTTGAGTCTGCATCAGGATCAAGATCGCTTAATTCAACTTTAGGCGTTTCTGTTTCAGGCATGATGATTTTTGCAAAGAGTAATCCACCAGGAGCAGCCATGAAAGAGGCAGCAATCAGGTATTCTAATGGGACTCCCATGTTGGCGTAACCAGCGAGAACTGAACCTGCTACAGAAGCTAATCCACCACACATAACTGCGAATAGTTCTGACTTTGTCATTGTGTTGATGAATGGTTTTACAACGAGAGGTGCTTCGGTTTGGCCTACAAAAATGTTTGCAGTAGCGCTAAGTGATTCAGCGCGAGATGATCCTAGTAACTTGCTTAGTGCGCCACCAATTAAGTTGATGAACCACTTCATAATCCCTAAGTAATACAGGACGCTTATTAAAGCTGAGAAATAGATGATAACTGGTAAAACTTGAAGAGCAAAAACGAAACCTATTCCTTCATTTGTAGTTAGTCCACCGAAGAGGAAGTTGATTCCTGCATTACCAAAATCGATAATGCATTGAACGCCATTGGTCATGGCTCCAAGAACGGTTTGGCCTATCGAGGTGTATAGAACAAACGCACCAAATAAAAATTGAATAGCGAAGGCGCTTCCAACTGTACGAAGGTTAATAGCACGCCTATCTTTAGAAAGCAGAACAGCGATTCCCAACAAGGCAGCCATGCCTACTATGCTCATGAAAATTTCCATAGTGTGAATCTAAGTCCTATTCTTCTTGAGACCATCATCTTTTACTCGGAAAGAAAATGGCATAAGATTTTCAGCTGAATCAGAAATTAAAACGTGCTCGTGACGCACTTGCAACAATAGCTTGATGGGGGTGTTTTGGCGTAATTCTGACTCTAATATTACTTGCCTACATCCTCCGCATGGAGCAAACCCAGTGGATAGAGCTATTTCAGATGGAGATACAGTAGCCATTGCTACAATTTCAACTCCTGGATATTGAGCTCCTGCAGCAAAAAGCGTTACTCTTTCACCACACATACCCTGGGGGTATGAAATATTTTCTTGGTTTGAGCCTTGGACTATTTGACCGTTTGCTAATCTTACCGCTGATCCAACTCTGAAATCTGAATAAGGAGCGAATGCATTAGAAGCCGCTTCATGTGCCTTTTCCAACAAGTTTTGGTCTTCAACAGCAAGTTCATCATACGAACACTGTTGCAACACACATTTTACTTCCATGATTTAAATTTAAGACTAAGTTTATGGGCAGTTTTCTCCAAAGCTTGACAATAAAAGTAAGATATCTGAAACGGATATCATATCGTCACCATCGATATCGTATTCACAATTTGCAGGGCAGCTAAAACCTGACAAAACCAATAGTACATCAGCTACATCCACAACTCCATTATTATTCACGTCTACAGGACAATTGTCATTGCCATCACAATCAAAACCTGGGTCCGAGTATTCACAAGACCCATCATCATTCGTGGCTTCTGGGGCAAAGTTGCAAGCTTCTAAATCTGTGCATCCATCAATTCCAGCGAAGTAAAGTATTGCAGTATTGAGATTAGTTATATCAAACCAAATACTTCCTATCGCTTTCACCTTAAAACGGGTTTGGTAGCTCGTTTGGTTTGGGATCGTTACTGTGGCTTCTCCGTCGTTTGGCGTACTATCCAATAGTACCGTATTGAAATTATATCCACCATCTGTAGACATCGTGATTTCGACGTTTTCAATACTAATAGGGTAAGATGCTGTTCCAGCTACATCCCAAGTAATCTCAACCTCACTTCCGCCTTGAAGAGATCCACCAGAGGGAGATGTTACAACGAATGGACCTGCGTTTCCGTATACATTAAACGACACCACGTCATCATTAAAGGCTCCTCCACCTGCTACATTATCCCTTACTGAACATTTGAATTCTAGCCCCCTTGTGTAAGTAGGCATATGCTCTCCAATAGTAACAGTATTGTTTACGAGATCTACCTTTCTTGGAAATGACCTCGTTGGTTCAGTTGTAGATGACCATGATCTGAAAATCGGTTGATTTCCTGAAGGATTAGTCAAGTTGTAATCACTACTTGCAGTTGCTGGGCCCAAATCGTATTGTTCCCAATTGTATGTAATTGCATCACCATCTGGATCTGATGCCGTTGCCTTCAACTCAAAAGGAGTGCTTGATGGTATGTAAAACCCTCCAGATCCAGCGTCTATGCTGGGAATTGCATTGCCCGTACTGATTGGAGTATCACATGAGTTGCCATTGCCATACACTGTATATGAAATCATTTCATTGATGCTCTTATTGTGGAAATGGTCGTCGCTATTGTTCTGTAGGTTTGGAGAACATATACCTGCATAACCCATTATTGTTGAAGCAGATCCTGGTTCATATGCAGCACTTGACGCTCTGTTGCAAGAATTGTTTTGAGTGTGATTGGCACCCCATTGATGTCCCATCTCATGAGCAACGTAGTCTATATCAAATGGATCACCTACTGGAACATATCGTCCTGTTACTCCCCGAGCCTTATAATTAGAATAGCATGGTGACTGTAGGCTTGCGATACCACCACCTCCAGTAGAGAAAACGTGACCAATATCATAGTTCGAAGAACCAATTACATTGTTGCAGGTAGTTTGGTTTTGAGACAACATCGTTGCCCCATTTGAGTTCGTGTAAGGGTCAGAACTTCCATTCAAATAGATGATGTCATCATTATTGTCTATGATGATCATTCTAAGGCAAATATCTCTTTCAAAAACGCCGTTTACCCTTGCCATCGTTGTGTTCATTGCAGCTAGAGCACCTGCAACTGTTCCACCGTGGAATGTTCCATATTCACCCGTACACGCCAGAGCTAACCTATAAGTCCTTAGTGAAGAACCATTTGGCGTCGTAGCTTGTTTCTGCAAACCCATGATTTGCACCTCCTTGCCATCAGGTTTAGATAAAACTGGAGTAGTTAAATCAGATTTATCATCTACACCACACTGCCAATCGCTTTCATTATTTGCATAGAAACTAGACTTTGTATAGCTGATGCAGCGGTTTAAATCTCCAGGATTAAATGGATCAATATATATGGTTTGATTTGAAGCCAAAACCATTGCATGAAACCCTTTAGGAGTCAAGTCAAACCTTACTGTAGATGAAGGCGAGTCAATTCCCTGACCTAAATAGACTTGAATTTCTGGAAATCTAGCAGCCAGTCCAGGAGCCATTACAGGAGAATTCACAAATGAAAACCTCTCAAATGTCCCATCTGGCATTGGAAGCATAATGATAACTGGAGAATCAGCCGCTTTAACATCACTTTCATACGGGGCGCTCGATAGTAAATCCTTCATCGCCTCTAAATCCAAACCAACGACTCTATAATCTGCTGGTTGTATAGTGGGTTCACCATCGAGGTTGGGGTTGTTTGTCCAATACTGGGTTTGGGCTACAACAACAGACAGAAAACTAAAGACAAGTAGAAAGGAAAAAAGATGCTTCATGTAATGAAAACCAGTGATGGTTAATAATGGTTGCGTAAGGTACTACTTTGCCAACGCTGTAACGATAGGAGCCCTATCAATGTTTACATAGTGATACCTTATCAGGCCATCATGTGACATCCTATTAGCAATGTGTACAGCAGCAGTGATCGTGTCTCCTGATTCAGCTAGTACCCCATTCCAATTTCCCCAGACAAAAACCCATGGCTCAGGATCAAGATCTGGATAATCAAGTATAACCCTATCAGCATACCTCCCTGTCCAGAAAAATTCAGACCAAACCCCTGATTCCCTCTGAGCCTTGTACCCCTCTAACGCATCATCAATTTGCTTCAAATCCTCTGGATCCAGCGAGTTCAGATGAACTGTTCCATCCTCTGTATAAGACGCTCTATGCTCATCCCAATTCATCGCAGCATAATCATCCATAGACTTCAAAGTCAAGTCTATATCAGCATGCTCAATTAAATGGCACACCTCCCCCTCTTCCTGCACAGTGCAAGAACTCAGCAAAACAAATGGAAGTAATAATAGCGTGTTAATCTTCGTCCTCATCTACAAATACGTCTGTATAATTTTTAATTAAATCGAGTTGCTCTTTAGCCATTTTGGGTAGTGATTTCACCCAAAGATTAAAAGTCCTAATAAACTCCTTCCTATATTCTTCTTGTTCCATGTTAGTCACATCGTACAACTCCTGTAACTCGTATCGAACATTTCTAAGCAACCTTTCGTGTACCGTAAGCATCCTCTGTCTAGCAGTCCAGTTGCCAAACTTCCATGCAAGTGCATATTGAGTTGCAGCAATTAACAACTCTTCTTCTAGGTTTTTGAAATTACTTCTGTATTTTTCAGCTGGCGTCACGAATCTAAGTTAAACAATTATACCTTAAACTTATTACTTCATTATGAACACTAGGACCTCGTTTAAGATTTATACTTCTGCAATCTTCTGTGCATTAATTATGCATAGTTGTGCTTATGACGAAAATGAATGCGTTGTTGTCGATGTCTCATATTCTAATGACATCGTTCCACTACTCGATGAAAAATGTGGAAGTTGCCATGGGGCTTCTTACCCTGAAGCCGACTTGAATCTAACTGATTATGAGGTGGTTTCGCAGACCGCAAATAATTCTAAAATCATACACAGAATCAATCTAGATTTGGCTGACGACCAACTTATGCCACCTAATTCACCTCTAACAGATTGCCAAATCGATCTATTCACCAATTGGGTTGAACAGGGTGCTTTAAACAACTAAAAATTGAAACATTACATTATTCTTATATCGTTGATTTTGTTTTTAGGCCAAACCGCCTTCACGCAAAAATTCATGTCTCGTAATGTTCAAGTTAAGTTCTTGAGCGAAACGCCAATAGAGGACATCGATGCCACAAATGATCAAGTAAGCTCACTATTTGATACATCCACAGGCCAAATCGTATTCCAAGTCCCAATCAGAGGATTCCACTTTGAAATTGCACTTATGGAGGAACACTTCAATGAAAACTACATGGAATCTGAGGAGTTCCCTAACTCCACTCTCCAGGGCAAAATCGAAAATTGGGAAGAAGTAAATTCAGAAGGTGGAGATGTGGTTGTCGTTGGTGAGCTCACTATACACGGAATTACAGTAAACAGAAGCTTTGACGGGAATATCAAATTTGAGGATGGCAACTGGATTGTACAGTCAGAATTTGCTGTAAACGCTGAGGATTTTGGAATTAAAATACCCAAAATAGTCAGAGGGCAAATCGCAGAAACCATCGTGGTTATGGTTGAGGGAATTCTAACACCTAGAAAATGATGAGACACTTTATTCTAGTAGCATTTACACTGATTGCAACATCTGGATTTTCTCAAGGTTTAATTGAAGAATTGTTACTTGACGATGAGAAGGATATACATTACACATCTGCAACATTTAAAGACACCAGAATAGTAAACCTGCAGAGCAATGAAACTCCAAGCGCTGGGGTTTTACACTTTGTCATCATGCACAGGTTTGGGACGCTGAATAGTGGGTTATACGATTTGTTTGGGCTGGATAATGCAGAAATGAAAATGTCCTTTGACTATGGAATCACAGATGATATCGCCATCTCTCTAGCGCGTAGCAATTTTCAGAAAACTTTTGAGGGAAGCATAAAGGCCAAACTGCTCAAGCAATGTACCGGAGCTAAAAACGTTCCCATCAGTATTTCTTGGTATTCAGTTGCGATGTACACAAATAGCAGAAGCTTTGACTTCACTCATGTTCAACGAATGAGCTATTCTCATCAAGCAATCATATCTAGAAAAGTTTCAAAAGACCTAAGTCTAGCTCTAGTGCCATCATTTGTACACAAAAACATTGTAGATCAGCCGTATGAAATTCACGACAACTTCGTGCTTGGCATAGGTGGTCGATACAAAATTGCTACGAGAACAAGCCTCAACGTCGAATACAACTACAGGCTCAATGCATACCAAGACGAAGAGGCTTATGACGGCTTATCTATTGGATTTGATATAGAGACCGGTGGGCACGTATTTCAATTGCACGTGACGAATTCGGCTGGTATGTTCGAGCGATCGTTTTTGACTGAGAACACAGGCACTTGGCAGAATGGCGACATATTTTTTGGGTTCAATATGAGCCGTGTCTTCAATCTCTAGTGCTTCTTACCTCTCCCGCCTTTTCTTTTAAATTCTTCAAAACTAGGTTTATTCCAAACCTTGATTGCATCCTCACCAGTCAGCCCCGAAACAATTTCTACCGACAATCCATCAGAAAGGCCGAGCTGAATATCCTTACGTTCATATGTGTTTGGGGCAGTTTCTAGCTCAACATATGGCTGTGATCCATCGTACTGGACTAGCATTTCACTCAGAGTAAGAACCCCTACTCTCTTATCAAGCACAACCTCTGCATTTGCTGAATATCCTGCACGTAAAAATTGCCCCTCTTCAAGAATTACTGCAGCCTTGATTTCAAATTGAATAGCACCGCTTTCCTCAATTCCTTTTGGCGAAATATGCTCTAAAGTAGCTGGATAAACCTCATCCTCAATTGCTCCAATAGTTAGCTCGATCTCCATTCCCTTGTGCAGCTTTTCAACCTCAGACTCATCTATTTTACCGACAAAAATCAAATCCTGCATATCGGCAACCGAAGCAATCGTAGTTCCGTCGTTAAAGTTATTCGCCTCGATAACGCTGTTACCCTTTTTGATTGGCACATCCAATACCATTCCATCAATCGTTGAACGAATAAGAGTATTTGAAGCACTTCCTCCCCTAGCAGTCACACCCTCTTTTACAATTCTCAAATTATCCTTCGCCCCTAACAGTTCTTCTTTTGCTTGTTTCAAAGCAATCTCATCCCTTTGAAGATCCATCGCTGAAAGAACACCCTTTTCAAAAAGAGCTGAATTTCTTTCGTAAGTTCTGTTGGCGTCGTCTAATGAGATTTGGGCTCTAGACAATCTGTTTTCTGCGCTACTAAGCGCCGACATGTTGGGGACTATCATCACCTCTGCTAGAACATCACCTGTCTTAACTAAATCACCTGCTTCAATGTGCACAATGCGAACGATACCACTTACCTGAGGTTTGATCAAGATCTCGTGCCTTGGCTGAATGCTACCTGATGCTACGGTCTTGAGAACAATATCGCCTTGTTGTGCGGTTTGGGTTCTGTAAAATGCCTCAGCAGTTTGCTCCTTCTTATAAAGAAAATCAACAGTGTAAATCGCAGCTGCAACAACAGCAATTACAAAAATTATCAATGCGTAAAGACGTCCTTTTTTCATCTTATTTTTTTTATTCAGTTCTAATTGCTTCTACAGGTCTAACAGCAATAGCTCGAACAGCTGGCAAGATACCTGCAAACACGCCCATTATCAGCATTACGCCCAGAGCAGTTAACACTATTTCTACAGATACTTCAGGATTCCTAAAGCTTCCCCCTGCTCCTCCCATAGAAAGCAGCAGTTTGTTTACTCCTTCTAGCGAAGCAACTCCTAAGCACATCCCAGTAAGACCTGAAACTGTAGTTAGGAAAAGAGTTTCTGACATGATTTGGCGCATAATCGTCCGCGGAGTTGCACCCATAGCCCTCCTTATCCCAAGTTCCTTCGTCCTCTCCCTCACAGTAATTAGCATGATGTTCATGATCCCTATCGCCCCTGCCAATAAAGCAAGACCTCCAAAGACGAATGCTATAAACCTAAACGCTCCAAAAATCGTCTCCATTTCCTCATACGCACTAGCCATCGTCCAATGCCCAAACGCCGTCCTATCATCCGGATGCACCGACTTTCTCGCCTTCATCAAAGTAACGACCTCTGTTGCGGCCGAATCCGCATGCACATCCGGATCAATCAACAACCCATACCACCCGACTCTATCACCCGTATGGAAAGCCTTACCAAAAGTCGTGTAGGGGACAAAGATGCTTTGGTTTGACTCCTCGGCATCCTCACCTGTTTGGAATGAAGAATACACACCAACAACAGTAAATATCACGCCCTGAACCCTAATTGTAGATCCTATAACCTTTTCATCGGTTTCATATAAAAGCTCGTGGACCCTTTTTCCTATCACAGCAATTTTCCTTTCCTCTACAATGTCGCCCTCATTGAGGTAGCGACCCTTGAGGATTTTAACCGGCTCAATCTCAATGTATTCCGGCACGTCGCCATACACGTTGAATGCACCAGACTTTGTCCCCCTAAAAATATTGTTCGACCCTCTGTGCCCACCAAGCTGATTACGAGGTGCCACAAGCTTGGTAAATTTCGAATTTTCCTTCAGGAACTCTGTATCAGACTCATTGAAGCTAAAGCTCCTCCCCTTATTGAATCCCTTGTACGGCATAGACGTCCACTGGGTCCAAAAGAACATTGAGTTCTTTACCCTTCCGCCGAGATCGCTGGTCACACCGTTCTCCAGGCCGTTAGACGCACCAACAGTAACGATGATCATAAATAACCCCCAGCCGACACCTAATCCTGAAAGGAAGGTTCTGAATGGATTTGCAATGAAAACTTGCAAGATCTCTAATGCCCTATCTCTATCGAAAATTTTAAGCATTACTCGTCTCTTAGGGCTTCAACTGGTTTAATACTGACCGCGCGAATTGCAGGGCCGATTCCGCTTATAACTCCAACAACGGACAACACACCTAGGGCAACTAATGCAATGCGGAAGTCGACTTGAGGGTTTTGGAAGTATTCGTGGTCGACCATTGGAGACACTAGTTCTAAAAGGCCTACACCGAGGACGAGGCCGAGGCAGCCCGAAACGAGCATTAAAGCCAAGCTTTCTTGGACTACAAGGCCTACTATTGATAAACCTGTCGCACCGAGTGCCTTGCGTACCCCAATCTCCTTTGTACGCTCCTTGACTGCGATCGCAAGGATGTTTGCCACTCCAACAGCTCCTGCTAGGAGAGTTAGCAGGCCTATACCCCAAATAAACAATTCAATGCCTAGGAAGATGTTTTGGTATTTCTGGTACTCCTCGTTGTTGTTGTCCATCCATATTCCCCTAGCATCTTCTGGGTGAACACTCTTTCTCTCCTTAATCCATCCAAGTAGCCTTTCTGTTAGAGTAATTGTTGAGGCAACCTCCATATCGCCAGTACCTAGGATGAGCTGATCTACTTTGTCGCGTCCACCTCTGAAGAGTTTCTTGGCTGTTGTGTACGGCACTACGGCCATTTTGTTTTCCCAACGATTCCCGGGGTCGTTAAACATTCCTACTACGCTGAAAAGAACTCCTCCAATTGTGATATGAGTTCCTATGGGATTCGCGCCCTCGTAGATTTCATCAACTATGGTTTGGCCTACAACAGCAACCTTAGTTTCCTCGTCTATATCCCTTTGAGACACGTAACGCCCATCAGTAAGCTTAGTGTTTTCAAGCATCTGATGATCCGGATCAACGCCTCTGATAGGATAAGAGCCAACTTTATCACCATGCTCCATCTGCACACCCCACTTGCGAATCCTGCGAGAATAAGAATACACAGAATCCATCTCTGCAAAAATTGCCTCTACATCATTCTCACGAAGCTTCACCTGCTTATTCGCCTGATTGCCCTTGTAAGCTAATTGGGTTCGGCCTGCTTGCACCCAAATTGAATTAACCGCATCGTCAGCAAATTGATTTTGCACTCCATTTTGTAGACCAAACCCAAGCCCCTGCATCACCACAAGAATGAATACACCAAGAGCAATACTAATACCAGTTAGCACAGTCCTCAGCGGATGACTGAGCACGGTGTGTGCTATTTCGAACCAAGTATCTCGATTAAACATTAGGCAATTTGTCCGTCGTGTAGTCTAATGATTCTGTCACACATTTCAGCTATATCCTGCTCATGCGTTACAACTACCATTGTGATTCCTTCATTGTTAAGCTCTCGCAGTAATCCCATCACCTCATATGAAGTCTTCGAATCAAGTGCTCCAGTGGGTTCGTCTGCTAAGATCACCTTAGGTTTTCCGACAAGAGCGCGAGCAATGGCTACTCTTTGTTTTTGGCCTCCACTGAGTTGATTTGGCAAATGTTCAGCCCAATCAAGCAATCCCACCTTGTCTAAAAACTCTAATGCTCTCTTATTTCTTTCCTTTCGAGAAACCCCCTGATAATAAAGCGGCAATGCAACATTTTCCATTGCAGTTTTAAATCCCACTAAGTTGAAACTCTGAAATACGAAACCTAGAAATCGGCTCCTGTATTTAGCAGCAGACCTCTCGTTTAACCCATCCATAGACTCTCCAGCTAGAAGATATTCACCAGAATCAAATCCATCGAGCAATCCCAAAATATTTAGCAATGTAGATTTACCAGATCCTGACGATCCCATAATAGCAACCATCTCTCCCTCTTTCACCTGACAATCCAGCCCCTTTAGCACTTTCAGCGATTGGCTTCCCGTCTTATAGGATTTTTCTATACTACTTAATTTAATCACTTGACGAAGATAACAGAGAAGGGAGTAAATTCACGGCGCCTTAAGAAGGCTTAACATTCATTACATGAGCGGAATAAGAAACATCGCAATTATTGCACACGTAGACCACGGGAAGACTACTCTAGTCGACAAAATGATTCATCGTTGTCAGGTTGTAGACCCTAGAAAAGAAACAGGTGATTTAATTCTAGACAACAACGATCTAGAGCGTGAGCGTGGAATCACAATTCTTTCAAAGAATGTTAGCGCCATGTGGAAGGGAACAAAGATCAATATCATTGACACTCCAGGTCACGCAGATTTTGGTGGAGAAGTTGAACGAGTATTGAAAATGGCTGATGGCGTACTACTTTTAGTTGACGCTTTTGAGGGTGCTATGCCACAAACAAGATTCGTACTTGGAAAAGCTCTTGAACTAGGTCTAAAGCCTTTAGTTGTAGTAAATAAAGTTGATAAAGAAAACTGCACTCCAGACATCGTGCATGAGCAGGTTTTTGATCTGATGTTCAACCTCGACGCAACGGAAGAGCAGCTAGAATTTCCAACAGCTTATGGTTCTGCTAAGCACAATTGGATGTCTGAGGATTGGCAGAAGCCTACTGAAAACATCGATTACTTACTAGACCTTATTGTAAGCGAAGTTCCTGAAGCGCCATACCACGAAGGTCTACCCCAAATGCAAATCACATCACTGGACTATTCTAAATACACAGGCCGAATTGCAATTGGAAGACTGTTCAGAGGTGAAATCCATGCCAACAAGGACTACGCGCTATGCACTACTGATGGAGTTAAGAAAGTAAGGGCAAAAGAACTTTTTGTTTTTTATGGACTTGGGAAGGAGAAGGTTGATATGGTAAAAGCTGGTGACATATGCGCCATCAATGGAATTGAGGGTTTTGAGATTGGAGACACCATCAGTGACCTGGAAAATCCAGAAGCTATTGAACGTATTGCTGTAGACGAACCTACAATGAGCCTGATGTTCACAATCAACACTTCTCCATTCTTAGGAAAGGATGGTGAATTCCTAACTAGCCGTCACATCAGAGAGCGTTTAGACACAGAGCTACAAAAGAATCTAGCTCTTAGAGTTGAATCAACTGATTCAGAGGATAAGTGGAATGTATATGGGCGAGGCATACTTCACTTAAGTGTGCTTTTGGAAACAATGCGCCGCGAGGGTTATGAGCTACAAGTAGGAAAACCACAGGTGATATACAAGGAACTTGATGGTGCAAGACATGAACCATTTGAGCATCTTGTAATCGATGTGCCAGAGGAAAACGCAGGTAAAGCAACAGAGCTTGTAATGATTCGTAAAGGGATGCTACAGGTTATGGAGCCCAAAGGAGATCTTCAACACATGGAATTCCGCATTCCATCAAGAGGTCTAATAGGATTGAGAAACCAAATCCTCACCGCTACATCTGGCGAAGCAATCATGACTCACAGATTTGAATCTTACGACGCATACGCTGGTGATATAAATACAAGATCAACTGGTTCACTTGTAAGCTCTGAATTAGGGCAAGCAAGAGCTTATGAGATTGACAGATTACAAGAGAGAGGCACATTCTTTATCGATCCGGGTGAAGATATTTACCCTGGACAAGTCGTAGGAGAATCTGCAAGAAACATCGATATGGAGATTAACCTTGTAAGAGGTAAAAAACTCACGAATATGAGAGCTTCAGGTGCTGATAAAGGGCTAAGAATTGCACCAGCTAAAAAGATGTCATTAGAGGAATTGATGGAGTGGATTTCTGAAAATGAATACCTAGAAGTGACACCAAAATCTTTAAGAATTAGGAAAATCCCTGGTACGCGCATACCTTAAGGGCATGTACGACGTAATAGTCCTAACTCAAGAAGAATACATCAACCCTAAAAAGGTCGATTGGTATATCCAGAACATTCTCGACGAAGACAATTACGTTTTAGAAGCCCTAAGATCTCAGGGATTGAAAGCTGAGAAAAGGGATTGGGCTGACATAACATTTGATTGGAGCTCAACTAAGTCTGTAATCTTTAGAACTACTTGGGATTATTTTGACAGATATCCTGAATTTGCTCCATGGCTTGCTGAGGTTAGCACTAAGTGCCTACTTCTTAATTCTGCCGATATAATCAATTGGAATATAGATAAGCACTATCTATCCGATCTAATGGATGCTGGACTTAACGTAGCACCATCAATATTCATAAAGAAGGGAAGCGACATTAGCCTATCACAGCTATTTGAAAATGCAGGGTGGTCAGAAGCTGTTCTCAAGCCCACTATTAGCGGCGCTGCCAGACACACATATAGACTCACTCCAGCTAACGCAGCGGAACACGAAGAGATCTTTGCCAAACTCATTAATGAGGAAGACATGATCTTCCAGGAGTTCTTAAGTGATATCGTAGAATACGGCGAAATTTCTCTGATGTTTATTGGAGGAGAATACACTCACGCTGTAAGGAAGATTGCTAAATCAGGAGATTTCAGAGTACAAGACGATCACGGAGGCACAGTTGAAATCCATGAAGCAACGACTGGAGAAATAGAATTTGGCAAAGCCTCTTTAGAAGCCTGCCCATACAATCCCGTCTATGCGCGCATTGATATAGTAAGAGACAATAAAGGCAAATTGAGCCTTTGCGAATTAGAATTAATTGAACCAGAGCTTTGGTTTAGAAACACCCCTGATTCAGCCACAAAATTGGCTGAAGCATGCAAGGAAATTATAGACACATTATGAGGATTTTTATCTCAATTGCGATTGCATTTACAAGCACATCCCTCCTAGCCCAAACTTTCATTGTAAAACCCTACATCCAAGACGCTAAACCGCATTCAGTGAACATCCTTTGGGAAACAGACGGAGGCTCTGAAAGCATTGTAAAATGGGGGCTTGACGAGAATGTAGAAAACACAACTACTGGCACACCTTACGATTCAGACGGTGGGTTCGTAATGCACGACGTGGAGCTTACTGGACTTGATAGATTTACGAATTACTACTACCAAGTGGTGACTGGCAGTTCAGAATCTAGCGTCAACATGTTTAAGACTCCACCATTTGCATCAGACAATGAGGATTTCAGATTTGTTGCCATGAGTGATATGCAGCAGAGTTGGTCTGACCCAGAGATTTTTGACGAAGTGATTCACGACGGAGTCCTAGACTACTTGAGCAATCTATACGGAGTCCAAACTGCAGACAACCTCGCTCTAGTACTTATCCCAGGTGACCTAGTCGATTACGGCAACACATACCACCAGTGGGAGGAAGACTTTTTCAGCCCTGCAGCAGACCTCCTCGAATCAGTTCCCGTTTATCCGGTAATGGGTAACCACGAAGTCAACACTAATTACTTCTTCCAATACTTCCATCTTCCAGAAAATGGAACAGAAGGTTATGAAGAGCGTTGGTGGTGGAAGGATTATGGCAATGTGAGATTCATCGGTTTAGATTCTAACTCACCATAC
This sequence comes from Methanobacteriota archaeon, assembly GCA_002723115.1. GTDB lineage: Bacteria > Bacteroidota > Bacteroidia > Flavobacteriales_D > Sanyastnellaceae > UBA974. The sequence continues at coordinate 28,561 of PBNL01000051.1, forward strand.
AATGGCGAAACCCAACTCAATTGGTTAGATGGAGTTTTAAATAGCACATGTAGTGCCGATTCAATAGATTTTGTATTTGCGGAATTACATCATCCGTATAAGAGTGAGCTTTGGACTCCTGGAGAATCAGATTTCACAGGAGAGGTAGTTTCTAAGCTTGAGGAATTTAGTTCTCAGTGTGGCAAGCCGTCTATTCATTTCTTTGGGCATACTCATGGGTATTCAAGGGGACAGAGCAGGGATCACAAGCACGTTTGGATTAATGTTGCCACAGCAGGTGGAGCAATTGACTACTGGGGAGAGTGGCCGCAGTTCGATTATGAAGAGTTTACGGTATCGGAAGACGACTGGGGATTTGTAATGGTAGATGTCGAATCAGGGGACGAGCCCAAATTCACTGTTAAACGCCTTTCCAGAGGAGACAACTACGTTGACCTCGACAACGAAGAAATCGACCATTTCACCGTGACTAAAATCGATTACGATATAAGCACACCTTCTCCTCAATATCCAGTAGATATAGAGATAGCACCAGAGTGTGTAATTCTTTGTGGAACTGACTTTGAAATAGATGGATTACATGGAGCTACACATTGGCAAGTGACGACAATTCAGGGCAACTACGACAACCCTATTGTTGACCTATGGGAACAGCATCAAAATCTGTACTTCAACGAAGACACTCAAGCGGGAGAATCACTAACTGATGAACACGTAAGTGGAATTTCATCAAATACTCAATACTGGTGGAGATTTAGATACAGAGACAAGGAACTAAATTGGAGTGAATGGAGCCAAGAGGTAACATTCACAACAGGTGAATCAACCTTCAGCCTGAATCTTGTTCAAAACCCAGGATCAGAGGACCTTCTAGATAACTGGATTATAGATGAGGGCATCTGCGAATCTATGCTTGCCGGAGATTGCGCAGGCACGAACCCATTTTCTGGCCAGCGCTATTTCGCAGTTGGTGGACTGTGTGAAGAAAGTCCAGTTGGTAGAATGCATCAAGACATTGATGTAACTGAGTTTGCTGATTCTATCGATTCTGGAGGAATGAGTGTAACCTTTGGAGCAATGATGTCTGATTGGAGCGGAGTTGACGTGCCAGATATGAGGCTTCAATTCGAAGATCAAAACGGTAACGAAATTTCTTCTACAGAATACATTGCAGGAGCCCAAACCACTTGGCTACTCATCGAACAGCTCACAACCATTCCTCCACTAACTCGCACAATTCGTTGCGAGCTCAGAGGAACTAGAAATGAAGGAACAGATAACGACAGCTATTTCGACGACATTGTTGTAAGAATTGGAAATGAAATAGAATGCGATCCTTCAATTGTAAGTGTAGACAACACTACACAAAGACCTCTAAAATTCAACGCCTACCCTAACCCTGCCACAGATAAGGCTACAATAGAACTGCCTTATAACTGGGGCACGGAAACAATAATTAGAGTCGCAGATGTTACTGGAAAGAAAATCGATGCAGAATACAAAATTGAAAATTCAAAGTTGTACCTACATCGATCGTCTCTTAATTCTGGTGCTTACACAATCACCATAATCAATGGTCGTCTTTGGGGATCTACCGTTGTGATATTCGAATAATTAGAATGGAACTGTACAAGCAATCCAAGGAATACCAAACACCCCTTCGCTAGGCAGTGCTACCATACCCCAATCCCAAAGCGCATCCCTCTTTCTAGAAGCACTTCTAACTCCCATGACAGTCGCATTTATAGGGGCTGAATCCTCAGTTTGAAGATCAAAAATGAAATAGGTCTCGAATAAAATCCAAATTCTAGAACTTACCTCAAACATACCACTCGCGTTAAACATATGAGCATTATAAGTACCTTGTTCATCGTAACGCATTGGATAGTAAGTTCCGTCATCACCATAGTGAGGATAAGCAGGATGATATTCACCGTTATCATCAGTATAAGCATCTATATATATCGTTCTAGTACTTCCATACCATGCTAATCCATAGTTTAAAGACAAGTTCTTTCTCTCATCACCAAATGTGAGATTCACAAAAGCAATTCCAGCACTTCCTAGATCCCCTTCTGCAAACGGCAGTACCCCAATCCCTCCTGCACTAGTACTTACCTTATCAGACAACTGATATGAATACTTCGCTGTCGCTCCCATCCCAATTGGAGTCATCGTTATTCCAGCAGTGAAATCATCCGTAATACCGTAACTAATCGAGTTATATCCTAACCAAATATTGTGGTAATATCCCTCTCCTTGTTTCAATGCATGGGCACTTGGTGAAAAGAAGTATCTACTAGATTGAGGGTTAATATCAGCACTCCTATTATTTGATTTCATCTCACCCATTTGCTCTTGCTCTATATAAGTGAGAGTTGCGATTTGGCTTTTACTAATTTTGGTTGCACCCATTAGAAGGGTTTCAATCAAAAAATGCTCTGTAGTAATCTCAATCACTCTACCCTCGTAAATACCACCGTTGTGAAGGAATATCCTTACGTATTTATCAGCCGTAGTTGTTTGACTAGTCGTCTCTTGAGCCTGAAAAGTTGGCGCAAATGCCATTCCAATGGAAAGACAAAATGCTAGTATTAAGTTAGTTTTCATTCTGTGAATATAGCCCAAAACCATGACCTATATTTGCATGTATCCGCAGATTAACAGACTATGCCACTATCAATTAAGCACTTCACAACAGCTTTAACGCTAGCTATTGCTAGCATTCATCTAAGTGCTCAAACTTTTAACAACTTGGATATTTCAAGTGATGAAGGCTTGGAGATTCTAACATGGAATATTGAGTGGTTTCCCAAGAGTGGATCAACCACTGTAGGATACGTTAAAGACATCATCGAAGGCATAAGTGCTGACATATATGCAATCCAAGAAATAGACGACACCACCGTTTTTAAAAACATGGTAAATCAGATTGATGGATATCATTACATTATGATGGATGGGTGGTTTGGAGGATTGGTTTATGTCTACAACACTGAAACAATAGAAATTCTAGACACTTATGAGATCTACACTGAATCTCAATACTGGTCACCTTTACCCCGTTCACCTCTAATTCTTCACTTCTCTCATCAGGGAGAAGAGATGTATGCGATTAACAATCATTTCAAGTGTTGTGGAGACAATTATATCAATTTCAATCATGATGGGGATGAAGAGATGAGAAGGCTAATTGCGAGTACGCTTATTGAGGAATACATGAGGGAGGAACTTGAGGGTGAGAGGGTGATTTTGCTTGGGGATTTGAATGATATGATAGACGAAATCGAGGAGACAAACGTGTTTGCGCCGTTTTTGAACAGCACGGATTTGTATTGGTTTGCCGATATGGAAATTGCGACTGGATCGTCGAGTGGCTGGTCTTATCCAACTTGGCCTTCGCATTTGGACCACATCATGGTTACTGATGAAATGTTTGAGGAGTTGAATGCCGAATCAACCGAAGTCATGGTAATTGATGTTGCTGCTGAAATGGGTGGTTGGTACTACTACGAGCAATATGTGAGCGACCATAGGCCTGTAGCGATGAGTATGGAGATTTTGCCTATGTCAGTTGAGAATCCTCAAAGCGCAACTGTTAAAACTCTAGAGGGTATTTACGATTTGCTGGGAAGGGAGTGTTTGTACTCTCAAGGCCAAATCCTCATTTACCGCTATTCAGACGGATCTTGTGAGAGGCGTATAAGCTTCTCAGCTAGCCAGCCAGAGTAGTCCTTCGCTCCTTCTGCCACTAAATGATGGTCATCGTAGTAGTTGTTCAAGACTTTAGCTCCAGGCCAATCGTTTCCATCAATTGCTATCAAGGCATCTAATTCTTGGCCGCAAAGGACAGGTGGGATTACTACTATTGTTTGGGCTTTAGAAGAAATATCAGCTAAAAGTTGACGGTATTCAGAAGACATCGTTTTCGAAGATTCGTCTGGACAGTCAACCGAATCAATAGGTGGCTTATTTCTTTCAACAAAACCCAGTCCTGAATACTTATCTGTACTCTTCATGGACCATGGTTTGTGATCTACACCTAAGTAGTCAGCCACCAGGTGGTACAACTTTAA
>PBNL01000052.1 GCA_002723115.1 Methanobacteriota archaeon
CAGCTTTAACTCTTGGGACTAACACAAAGACCGTTGCAGGTGTTGCATTTGATCGTACAGTTAAGTTTCAATTTTCTAGTGGGGATATCGAGTTTAGTTCTTTAACTCTGAATGGTGAAGATGTTGCTTGCGCTGAAGAGCCGATAGCTGATTCAGGTTTAGTATTCGATGGTGTTTTTGGTGGAAGTACTTATGATGAGTTAACGAACACATACACTAATCCAGCAGGTTCTGAAACTTGGGCTGGGTTTGCTAATCAAGATACTGAAATTTATCCCTTAACATTTGGTACAGGTGGGTCGATTTCATTTACAGCTTCTGTACCCTCAGGAGGAAATGCTGATGTGAACTTTAGACTTGAAGCTAATCCTTATCCGGATACTGAGCCAAGTTTTACTACAGACGCTGTCTCTATTCAAGGATCAACACCAACAGAATACACAATTGATATTCCTTCGCAAGGGAATAACACTTTTAATTCATTCTTGTTTTATGTAAATACACAGGATGTGGGTGTAGTCATGACAAATGTTGAAGTAACTACATCAGAAACTACTGGTGACCCTGAAGTTTCATATGTAACTTTTTCAGTTGATATGAACGGTGTTGATTATCCAAATGCTGACTACGACAACGTTGTTGTAAATGGTTCATGGAATAATTGGGCTGGTTGGGGTGTAACACTTGTTGACACAGACAATGATGGAATTTTTACTGGTGGTCTTGAACTTCCACCTTTTACAACTTTTGAGTATGTTGTAGCTGTTACAGGTGCAGCAGATGGATGGTCTGGCTGGGGAATGCAGTGGGGTGATGGATGTGCAAATTCAAATGTTATTGTAACTACAGGAGAAGATGGCTCGGTTACAGAAACGTCTTTAACAGCAGGTTGTGGTGAGGTATTGGGTTGTTTAGATCAAAATGCTACAAACTACAATGCTGATGCAACAGAACAAGGATATGATCAATACGGAAATCTTCAGTGTGTATATGCATCATGTGATGATGTACCTGGAGATGGATGTATTTATGCTGATGGTTTTGGTTATTTCAATGATGAATTTGGACCTGATTTGTGTGTTACATATGGAGGTACTCCATGTGGAGGAGGTTGTGATGATATAGATAATGATGGAATTTGTGATGATGAAGATTCATGTATTGGATCTCAAGGAGCTGGAGTTCGTTACATTGATGAGGTGTTTGAATGTGTTGATGTTACTTCGAATGTTCAGTATGCTGATAATATTACTGTTCTTCCAGCACTACAGGGTCTTCCTCCAATGCCATCAAGTATGGCAGGAATGCCTCAAGTGATGGATATCTATACACCATCAGGGGATACAGAATCATCTCGTCCTTTGATTGTCTACATGCACACAGGTAATTTCTTACCTCCATTCTTAAATGGTTCAGCACTAGGAACTAAAACAGATAATAGTGCAGTAGAAATTTGTTCTCGTTTTGCTCGTATGGGATATGTTGTGGCATCTATTGATTATCGTTTAGGATGGAATCCAATAGCTGCTACTCAAGCTGAACGAACTTATCAACTGATTAATGCAGCATACAGAGGTGTTCAAGATGCTAGAACAGCCGTAAGATATTTTAGAATGAATGCCGCAGAGATGGGAAATGAATATGGTATTGATCCCTCAAAGATTGGCTATTTTGGAGAAGGTACAGGTGGATATATATCATACGCTGCATCTACTATTTCAGACTATAATGACATCATTTTAGATGATATGGGAGCTCCTATTTCAAAGTTTTGGTACGATCCAGGTGATGGCTCATTTATACCTATGGTAATTGAGGCTATTAATGGTGATCCTGAAGCGAAGTTTGATGGTTATGCACCTGATGGAACAATGCTTTGTGTCGGACACTATCCTGATTACAGTTCTGATGTACAATTTCAAGTAAATCTTGGTGGAGCCTTGGGAGATTTAAACTGGCTAGATCCAACTGATCCTCCTATGGTTTCATTCCAATGCCCTCATGATCCATTTGCACCTTATACAACGGGTGTACTAATCGTTCCAACTACAAATGAATTGGTAGTAGAAGTTAGCGGAGCATATGATGTACATGATCAAATTAACGGTTATCCATCACCAAATAATAATGTGTCGTTCCAAAGTGCTAACCTCACCGATGATCTTTCATTAGAAGCGCTTAACAATGGTGGGTTTGATGGAATGTATCCTGTCTTAAACCATTATGTTGATGGTGTTCCTACAGAACCATTTGATAGTTCTCCATGGCAATGGTGGGATGAAGCGACAGCACAGGCTTACGATGCTGCAAATGGTACCAATGTATGGGCTACTCAGATGACTCTTAATCCTACTATGAGTCAGGAAGAAGCTATGTACTGGATTGATAAAATTCAAGGGTATTCAGCTCCTCGTATAGCGTTAATATTAGATATAGCTAGTTCTGGTGAAGGATGTACAGATGAATCAGCTTGTAACTTCAATGCACTAGCAACATCAGATGATGGTTCTTGTACTTATGCTGATCCAGGTTTCGACTGTGATGGAAACTCACTAAATATAGAAGGATGTACTGATCCATTGGGTTGTGATTTCAACCCAGCTGCTACAATTGACACTGGCTGTACTTTCTTAAGTGGTGATGGTATCCCTACTGGTCCAGATAACGTATGGTTGGTAGGTCTTACTGTAACTGGAACTGCTTTCGAGGCGTTTGCTGGTGGTTGTGAGGATGCTGGAGGTGTAAACCCCAACCTTGCGATCAACGGTGTTATTTCTGGTGACGGTTCTGTTCCTCTTACTTTAGTTGGTGCATCTGACCCAACTGGATTGTTAGCAGAGCTGATTGCTCTAACAGCTACTGTTGAATTCTCTGCTTGTGGAGATAACATGTCAGTTTCAGCTCTTGGAAACTTGATCCCAATGATCGGAAATGGTCAATTCTGGATTTCACCAATTCCTGTAAATGAAGATGGTCAATATCTTTGGGCTGGTCCAATGATGAATTTCGACCTAGGTTGTGGTGACCCAACTGCTTGTAACTTCTCAGGTAACCCTTGTGAGCTTAGCGTTGCTTGTGCTTACCCAGGATGTGCTGATGAAAACGCTGACAACTACGATCCAACTGCTGGATGTCCAGATGATTCTTGTATCTACCTTGGATGTACAGATGAGACAGCTTACAACTATGATCCAAACGCTACTGATGACGATGGATCTTGTGTTGCTGTTGTTGAAGGTTGTACAAACTTTAACGCAACAAACTGGAACCCAGATGCTAATATTGACGATGGTTCTTGTTTAATTCCTGGTTGTACTTACGCTGATGCGAACAACTATGACGCTGGTGCTACTGACGACGACGGATCTTGTGAGTTCTCACTAGGAAACGATTGTGTTGGTGACCTTAACGGCGACGGAGTTGCAGCAACAAGTGACTTACTATTATTCCTATCTGTCTTCGGACAGGAGTGTGAATAATAGCAGTTCAAACTGATATTGAAAAGGCCGCCCATTTGGGTGGCCTTTTTGTTTCACGTTATTTTAAATTTTTTGGCCTAAGTCTTGTAAGTTGTGAAGGTGAGACTTTTTGTATATTTATGCACTCTTAAAAACAGAGAACGATATGAAGAAGATATTTTCTGCCCTTTTGATAGCATTTAGCCTTATCTCATTTGTTTCAGCTCAGGAGGTTGTAAATGGCCCTGCTATAACTTTAGATAAGACAGTTCACGATTACGGTACAATTACTCAAGGAGCTAATGGAGCTTGTGAATTTGTGGTAACAAATACAGGTACAGAGCCACTATTAATTACAAAATGTAAAGGCTCTTGTGGATGTACAGTACCTAAATGTGAAAAGGATCCAATTATGCCAGGTGCTTCTTCTGCAATTAGTGTGAAGTACGATACTAAGCGTATTGGCCCTATCAATAAGTCAGTTACGATTACTTCAAATGCTAATAATGAACCAACAAAAGTTATCCGTATTAAGGGTAAGGTTCAGGCAGCAGATTTAGGAGCAAAGCAAGGTGTGCCGGTCAAGCAACCTTCTACAGGAGCACCTACAAATAAGTAAGAGAGATAAACTTTTATATACAAAGCCGTCCCTCGGGGCGGCTTTGCTCGTTTAGTGAAGTATTTTTGCACTCATGGAAATCCCAGCTAAGTACGATCCAAGGACTACAGAAGATAAATGGTACTCATATTGGATGGAGAATGGATATTTTAATTCTACTCCGGATGAAAGAGAACCGTATACCGTAGTTATTCCTCCCCCAAACGTAACAGGCGTATTACATATGGGGCATATGTTGAATAATACTATTCAAGATGTACTAGTCAGAAGGGCTAGAATGAAGGGCTTGAATGCATGTTGGGTTCCCGGAACTGATCATGCTTCTATTGCAACTGAAGCGAAAGTTGTTCGCAAGCTTAGAGAAGAAGGCGTTAAGAAAAGCGATTTAAGCAGGGATGAGTTTTTAAGCCACGCTTGGGATTGGACGCACAAGCACGGTGGGATAATTCTAGACCAACTTAAGAAATTGGGTGCAAGTTGTGATTGGGATAGAACGCGCTTCACCATGGATGAGGGATATTACGAAGGAGTAATTGACACTTTCATACATTTCTACAATGAAGGCCTTATTTATAGGGGGGTTAGAATGGTGAACTGGGATCCAGTTGCGCTAACAGCACTTAGTGATGAGGAGGTAATTCACAAAGAAGAAAATGGTAAGCTCTACCACGTTAGATATAAGATAGTTGGAACTGAAGACGAGTGGATAACTGTTGCTACAACAAGACCTGAAACAATATTAGGAGATACTGCAATTTGTGTTCATCCTGATGACGATAGATATACTCACCTACACGGTAAAAAGGCAATTATTCCTATCTGTAATAGAGAGGTGCCGATTATTCAGGATGACTATATCGATATAGAGTTTGGAACAGGTTGCCTTAAAGTGACACCAGCTCATGATATCAACGACTACGAGCTTGGGATTAAGCACGGTCTTGAAGTAATCGATACCATTAGTGCAAATGGAACTATGAGTGAGCATGCTGTACCGTACGAGGGGATGGACAGATTTGCGGTGAGAAAGCAGTTGCCAAAAGACCTAGAAAAATTGGGTAACCTCGTTAAGATTGAGGATTACACAAATAAGGTTGGTAGGAGTGAAAGGACAGATGCAGTAATCGAGCCTAGGCTTTCACTGCAGTGGTTTATGTCGATGGAAAAACTGGCCAAACCAGCTTTAGATCATGTGATGGATGATACCATCCAATTCCACCCAGCTAAGTTTAAGAATAGCTATAGAAACTGGATGGAGAACATCAAGGACTGGTGTGTTAGCCGTCAGCTTTGGTGGGGGCATAGAATTCCTGCTTTTTATTATGGTGATGGCGATGATGATTTTGTGGTTGCAAAAACTATGGAGGAGGCAATAGCTATGGCTTGTGAAAAATCAGGGGCATCTCTGACTGAATCAGATTTGAAGCAGGACGAGGATGTGATGGATACATGGTTTAGTTCGTGGATTTGGCCTATTCAAGTATTTGATGGTTTACACAAGGATGGTGAGGTTGATTATTACTACCCAACAAATGATTTAGTAACTGCTCCAGAGATCATGTTCTTCTGGGTAGCTAGGATGATCATGAGTGGTTATCACTATAGAGAATTACCGCCTTTCAAAAATGTTTACTTTACGGGTATCGTAAGAGATGATAAGGGGAGAAAGATGAGTAAGAGTTTGGGTAATAGTCCTGACCCTATTGAGCTCATGGAGAAGTATGGAGCTGATGGAGTGAGAGTGGGGATGTTGCTTACTTCGCCTGCAGGAAATGACTTGCCGTTTGATGAGAAGCTTTGTGAGACAGGTAGGAATTTCTCAAATAAGATTTGGAATGCATTTAGGCTTGTACAGGGTTGGGAGGTAGATTCTGATAAAGCGCAGCCAGAATCTGCAGCTCTTGCTGTTGAATGGATGAATTCTAGGGTGAATGCGGCGTTGGTGGATTTGGATTCTCAGTATGGGGAGTTCAGATTAAGTGAAGCACTGATGACTACATACAGGCTGGTTTGGGAAGAGTTTTGTAGTTGGTACTTAGAGCTTATTAAGCCACCATATGGTGAGCCAATTGACTCAAAAACTCTATCTGAGACTTTGGAAATTTTCGAAAAGCTTTTGAAGATACTTCATCCGTTCATGCCATTCTTAACTGAAGAGGTTTGGCATTGGATAGGTGAGAAAAATACACGAGAGGAGGCTCTTATAATTGCAGAGTGGCCTAGTTTAAGTGAGGTTGACTATGACCTTTTAAAGAATTTTGAATCTTTAAAGGAAATAGTTGGAGGAGTTAGAAATGTTAGAAAAGAAAATAATATTCCTAACAAGGAAAAGCTAAACTTAAAGGTTCAAGCAGGAGAGGGGTATACTGAACAATTGGAGTCAGCAATTGCACATCTTACTAATCTAGATGAAATAGAACATGTGAATGAGAAGGTGGATGGGGCGTTTGGGTTTATGGTTGGGAGAACGAGATTCTACATTCCATTTTCTGGAGGGTTTGATGTAGAAGCTGAAAAAGCCAAGATCCAAAAGGATCTTGACTATCAGTTAGGTTTCTTAAATAGCGTTAGGAGAAAACTATCTAACGAAAAATTCGTTAATGGTGCTCCTGAAGCTGTAGTAGCAAACGAGCGCAACAAAGAAGCAGACGCAGTTGCTAAAATTGCAATTCTTGAAGAAAAGCTAGCAGACCTAGGTTAGTCTTAGTGACTAGCTAGGTAGCTACTAACGCCCTCGTCAGTTGCTTGCATAGCATCCTTCCCCTTGCTCCAATTTGCTGGGCAAACTTCTCCTTCAGTTTCAACGTGTATAAGAGCATCTAAAACTCTAAGAGCCTCATCTACATTTCTGCCAAGTGGTAGATTGTTTACAAGCTGATGCTGAACGATGCCGTCTTTGTCAATTAGGAATAATCCACGGTAAGCGATAAGCTCATTGTCGCTTATTAGGTTCCCCTCTTCGTCATAGTCGTACATGCCAGTAAGCACATCGTAATTTGTTGAAATGGTCTTAGCTGTATCTGCTACTAGTGGGTACGTTATTCCTTGAATTCCTCCTTGAGCTTTAGGCAAACGTAAGTATGCAGCATGACTTTCTGCTGTATCAGTTGAACAACCAACTACAGCACATCCACGTGCTTCAAATTCAGAAAGTTTTTCTTGGAAAGCGTGAAGCTCTGTAGGACAAACAAATGTGAAATCCTTTGGGTAGAAGAAAAGAACTACATACTTGTTGTCGATGTATTGATCTAGTGAGAAATCGCTTACGATATTGTTTCCATCTAGTACTGCTGCCGCAGAGAAGTGCGGTGCTTTTTGGCCTACTAATACTGCCATGATTTTATTCTATTGAAAAATTAAAAATTATAGATTCTGTTTTAAGAAGTTGTCTACTTCATAAACACGCTTAGGCTTCAAAACTATTTCGCCTTTGTTGTTTAATAGGAAATAAGTCGGGGTTGCTGTGATCTTGTAATCCTTAACAATAGGACTATTCCATCCTTGAAGTTGACTTACGTTAGGATATTGCATGCCTCTAGTTTCAATCACATCGGTCCAAGACTTTCGAGCTTGGTCTATTGAAATTCCAATAGCCTCAAATCCTTGAGAATGAGTTCTTGCATATAGAGGAATAAGAGCAGGGATCTCCTGTTCACACTTATGACACCATGAAGCCCAAAACATAACTAACGTATACTTATTCTTCTTCACTGTTTCATAAAGATTCACCTTACCACCACCGTATGCTTCGATATTGAAGTTTGGAGGAGTCTTGCCAACTTGAAGATTTACAATACCCTCAGCTCTTTGCTTGATTACATCGCTCAAATCAGCTCCGCAATCCTCGTCGTAAATGTAGTTGTCTAATATGTAAAGACAAATGTCCTCTTTTCCTGTATTGTAGAACCCGTCGAGCATTGCATATAGAGCACTCTCTAGAGTAACGGGGTTAGGTTCAAAATGAGCCTTAATGATGTCAATGCATGCTAAAAATCTAGCATCCTCTCCCTTGCTGAACTTCACCATCATAGCTTGAATTCTATCACTTATAGTCATAGAGTGTATCAAACTGTTGTCAAGCGGGTCAAGATCTTCGAAGAAACGCCCTTGGTCTGAAGGATACTTAGGATTCTTCCAAGTCATAAACTTAGCGAAGTAAGTACCTCCGTATTGATCCATAAGCTCATGTTGCTTATTTACAAGCTCCATTTCTTTGGCCTTAATCTGCTCCTCAATCCTTCTTCTGTAAGGGCTGTCTTTCATACCCTTTCTAAGATTTTTGATTTCGTTTTTATTCTTTGACTCAGCACTTGAGTATATAAACCAAGCTTTATTCTCCTTCGATGCTGGAGCCTTTTTAGAAGAAGAAAGTCTGCTTGATGAAAAGTTTATCTGTACATCCGATTCATCGGGATTTAAAATAATTGAGCAAATGTTGTTGGGCTTTTTATCCAAGCTCAACTCATAAAAGCCTCTGCTTACTTCTACTTTCTTAAAGTTGTATACACCTCCTTCAACCTCTGTGCTATCTATTAGAGTCTTTGTTCTTGCTTCTGTTTGGTATAGATACATATAAGAACCACCCTTTGTAGGAATAGTACCGTGTAATCTAATGTTACCAGTCTTATCACCTTTATTGTGGTCGTTTATGCCGTTTTTATACCTAGGCGAAACAACAGCTGTCTGCGTTCCAACTTCCTCAGTTTGAGTTACAGCGTTCGATTCTACAGGTTTAGATGTAGCTCCACTATCTCCACAAGAAGTAAGTACAAATAGTAAGCTGCTTGCAATCCAAATCATGATTCTCATTTGTGTTATGCTTTAATGCCCTGAATTAGGCGAACCCAAATGTACAAAATCAACTTCTAACGCCCTTTGAATTTGGTTTTCTTAGCACCTCTTCTACCAATTTGAGGTTTTTTGCTAGAGCTTTCTCCTTTTTTAGGACTAAAGCCAAACTTGTTATCCCTCTTTTTCTTTTTCTTGAAGTGAGTTTTATTTTCTGATGCGCTAGCTTCTGTAGACTTATACCCTCGTTTCTTTCCTCCTCCTGAAGATTCAAATCTGCGACCTTTATTCTGGTCACGTCTTCTGTCGTCTCGTTTTTTATCGTCACGCCTTCTGTCATCACGTCTTCTATCCTCACGCCTTCTGTCGTCACTCCATCTGTCATCGCGTCTTCTATCGTCACGTTTTTTATCGTCGTGTCTTTTGTCGTCGCCAACTTTGTTATCATCGCGTTTCTTGTTGTCACGACGTCTATCATTTCGACGACCATCAAATTTCTTAGAACCACCTCTATCTCTAGACCTATTCTTTTTGCGGCATTTACCCGACGGTTTTGGATCCATGCCAACTCTTCCTATTTCAAGAGCAAATGGGTGATCTTCTACGATTTCTATTTCTTTCCCAAGAAGTTTTTGTATTCCTGCTAGGTGATTTCGTTCTGATCCTTCATTACAAAATGAAATTGCTAAACCTTCATTCCCAGCTCTTCCAGTCCGTCCAATTCTATGGACATAGCTTTCAGGAAGATTGGGTAATTCAAAATTTACAACTAGATCTAGAACATCGACATCAATCCCTCTTGAAGCAATATCTGTCGCAACCAAAACTTGGACTTTACCTTTTTTAAATCGCTCAAGAGCTTTTTCACGCTTTGCTTGGCTTTTGTTACCGTGGATTGCTTCAGCTTTAATCTTATTGTTTCTTAGATGTCGTTCGACTTTATCAGCACCGTATTTAGTGCGAGTAAATACTAATGCATTGTATATACTCTCGTCTTGAAGAATATGGACTAGCAGATCCTTTTTGTCATTTTGACGAACAGAATAAATTTTTTGCTCAACGGTTACAGCAGCTGAATTTTCAGCATCTATTTGAACACGTTCTGGATCAGTTAAAATTGAAGATGAAAGCTTTACTATATCCTTAGGCATAGTTGCAGAGAAGAATAGAGTTTGTCTTTTTTCAGGACATTGCTTTATGATTTTCTTGATGTCAGGAAGGAATCCCATGTCAAGCATGGTGTCTGCTTCATCAAGAACAAGAAATTCAATTGTATTCAGATTAATAAATCCCTGGTTACAAAGGTCTAGAAGTCGTCCAGGTGTTGCCACGAGAATATCAACACCCCTTCTAAGTGAACTAACCTGTCTATGTTGTGATACACCTCCATAAATAACAGTATTCCTTAGAGACGAATGAGAGCAATAGTCTCTAAAGTTATCGTTGATTTGAGAAGTGAGTTCTCTAGTTGGAGAAATCACAAGCGCTCTAACTGGCTTCTTACTTCCCTTGTGTTTAGGAGGCGTTGAACTAAGAGTGTGAACAATAGGTAGTGCAAACGCTGCAGTTTTACCTGTTCCGGTTTGTGCACAACCAAGAAGATCCTTTCCCTCTAAAACAAAGGGGATAGATTGTTCTTGAATAGGAGTTGGCTTTTCATAGCCAAGGGGGCGAATGGCGTCAAGAACGCATTCATTCAGCCCAAGATTTTCAAATGACATTAAGCTCTACCGAGAGTTTTTAGGAATTGTCCATGCAGCCTAAGAGCTCCGATAAAACTCATGCCTGAGTTATAAGGTAATTTGTAGTCTTCAGCTGTTTTCTTCACTATTTTAGAAATTGCCTTATAGTGAACATGACAAATGTTTGGAAAGAGGTGGTGTTCGATTTGGAAGTTCAATCCACCACATAAATATGTTAGGATCTTATTGTTAGTGCCAAAATTTGCTGACGATAACAATTGATGCTCTAATCTTGAATTGTCTAATTCTAATGCCTTCTCTTGAGTAACATTATGGAAAGCATGATGCTCTAATACGTGAGCTGGTTGGAAAATAATAGCTAGTAAGAAACCAGCTACAAGATGCATTACAATCCACCCAAGAATAATAGCCCACCAAGAAACTCCACTAAATATCATAGGTAATGCTATGATATAGCCAAAATAGAAAGACTTAGTGCCTAACATTTGGAATAGTAGTCCCTTTGTTGTTCTTCCTGTAGTCTTAATCAAATCTTTCTTGTGGTAGCGAGCAAGCGCTGTCCAATCTTTGGGTAACATCCAGAAGAAAGTCATCAAAGCATAAAAGAACCAAGCATAAATGTATTGGTACTTGTGGATCTTAAGGAGAGGATTAGTAGGACTAAATCTCAGAACACCAACAGGAGCAATATCCTCGTCTAAACCTTCAATATTTGTAAAAGTGTGATGTAATACATTGTGTTGGATCTTCCACATTTCAGCATTTCCTCCAACAAGATCAATAGTGCGACCCATTAATTTATTAACCCAAGCTTTAGAACTGTATGAATTGTGATTTCCATCATGCATGATGTTTAATCCAATTCCAGCAAGCCCCATTCCCATAATGATTTCTGTTACCCAAAACCATATTCCTCCTCCTGTAACTCCAAATGTAATTAAACCCCATGGCACGAAGTAAAGTGCAAGCATCAAGAAACTCTTGAAGTACATTTTAAAACCACCACCTTTTTCATATCCGGTTTCATTGAAGTATTCCTCCACTCGCTCTCTAAGAGCTTTTCCAAAACCAGATGTATCTCGAGAAAATTTTACTGCAGGTATTTTCATCGATGCAAAACTACGACTAAAACTACCCTTTAGGTTCGACCAAGAGCAACTATGGGGTCAAGTTGTGCAGCTTTTCTTGCAGGGTAATAACCACTTGCAAGACTAGTAATCATGCAAAGTGTTATTCCCACTAGAATCCAGCCCCAAGGAATAATAAATGGAGTATTGAAAAAAGAGGCAATTATATTTCCCAAGCCTAACCCCAAGCCAATTCCTACAAACCCACCTAATTGGCCAATTATAATTACCTCAACTAAAAACTGCACTCGAATTGCTCGAGCACTAGCGCCAAGAGATTTTCTTGTACCAATCTCTCTAGTTCTCTCAGAAACGCTAACAAGCATTATGTTCATCAATCCAATACCAGCCCCAAACAATGTGATTATTCCAATCACAACGGCGGCAACAGTAATTGCCTCAGAACCTTCAAGCATAGTATCTACAAGAGCATTACTTTGAGAAATATCAAATGAATTTTCAGCTCCAGGTAGATCACCTCTTACCATTCTAAATGCACCAGTTGCATCGTCTATATGCTCATCAATAAATTCAGGATTAGGTACACTGCAAACTATTCTGTAACTACTGTATTTGTCAGAAAATTGACGCCTTGCTGCTGGTATAGAAATCAAGCATTGATTATCCTGAGACATACCAAAACTTGCTCCACGAGGTTCCAACACGCCAATCACAAAATACTTCGTTCCTCCTAGTAGAATATCAGATCCTACTGGTTCTTCCCATTCCTCAAAAAGTTGACTAACTATTTTAGTACCTATGACAATCAAGGGCGCACCGTCTTCAGCTTCTGATTTAGTAAATCCACGCCCCTTAAGAAGTGGTATTCCACTCACGTTAAGGTAATGTTCGTCAACTCCAAGGATCTGTACGTTTGGGTTTGTTCTCTCAGACCCTCGACTTACTATGCTCATCATAGATGCATTGATAGATGAACTTACAATGATGTCACCTCCATCAAAGGCTTCCTTAAACCTTCTGCTTTGATCGTATGATATAGGTTTTACTGGAGTAGCTCTTCTACCATGGCTGAATCCTCCGCTTCTTTTAGGACTAATAGAAAACGTATTTGTTCCAAGAGAAGAAAACTCCTGTCTTACATTTTCTTTAAGAGATTCTGTTGCAGTAACCATGGCTATTAATGCCATAATTCCAATTCCTATTATGCCAACAGTTAAAGTTGTCCTGAGCGCCTGTCCTTTTATAGATCGGACAGCCACTTTTACTTGTTCTAAGAAAACAGAGCGCGACAACATCATACCCCGAAGGTAGTGACCTATGTTTTCAGTAGAAAATAATCCTTAATAGGAAAGTAAGTGACCTGGCTTAGATGATAGGTCACGGTTTGGTGGGGCAAATTGTGTCAATTCAATACCCTTGACAGCATATTTATACTCTTCCATTGTAGGAGTACGACCAAGAATTGCAGAGAGTACTACAACCGGAGTAGATGCTAATAATGATTCACCTTTCTTTCTATCAGAATCGGCAACAACTCTTCCTTGAAACAATCTAGTTGAGGTTGCCATAACAGTATCTCCTTTTTCAGCTTTCTCTTGATTTCCCATACAAAGATTGCATCCAGGACGTTCTAAGTAAAGAATGTTTTCATATTCCGTTCTAGCAAAAGTTTTAGGTGCATTATCGTTAAACTCGAAACCAGAATATTTCTTTAGGATTTCCCAATCACCTTCATCTTTCAATTCCTCGATAATATTGTAAGTAGGCGCTGTAACAACTAGTGGA
The DNA here is from genome assembly GCA_002723115.1 of Methanobacteriota archaeon. GTDB lineage: Bacteria > Bacteroidota > Bacteroidia > Flavobacteriales_D > Sanyastnellaceae > UBA974. Next base: position 13,442 of record PBNL01000052.1, read on the forward strand.
GCTTTGAATTCAACTTTACCATCTAATTCCTCTAAGTTTTTTAGCATTTTTGCTACGATCTTAATATCCCCCTTATGGACCATACAAGATCCAACAAAACCTAGATCAACAATCTTTTTACCACCGTAGTATGAAAGTTCTCTTATAGTGTCATGCGTGTATCTCTTTGAAACATCATCATTATGAACATCAGGGTCAGCAATCATTGGTTCATTAATGATATCTAAGTCAACAACAAACTCAGCATAGTATTTGGCGTTTTTATCTGGAGTCAAAGGAGGCTTGTCACCAGATTTTATTTCTTCAATTCTATGGTTTGCTTTATCAATAAGACCTTGAAGAACAGCCTGTTCATTGTCCATGCCTTTTTCAATCATAATTTGAATTCTGCTTTTAGCAATTTCTAATGATTGAATAAGCGTATCTGGTTCAGAAATACAAATAGAAGCTTTTGCTTTCATTTCAGCTGTCCAGTCAGTAAACGTAAATGCTTGGTCTGCAAGAAGAGTTCCGATGTGTACTTCTATTATTCTTCCTTGGAAAACATTTTCCCCTTTAAAATGATCAAGCATTTGGGATTGAGTTGCGTGAACGACGTCACGGAAGTCCATGTGTTTTGCCATTTCACCTTTGAAGGTTACTTTGACAGATTCGGGAATAGGCATAGAAGCTTCACCAGTTGCTAATGCAAGTGCTACAGTACCTGAATCTGCTCCAAAAGCAACTCCCTTAGACATTCTTGTGTGAGAATCACCTCCAATAATAATTGCCCAATCATCTATAGTAATGTCGTTTAAAACCTTATGTATAACATCAGTCAATGGGTGGTAAACACCTTTAGGATCACGCCCAGTAATTAGTCCAAAATTATTCATGAATTTCATGAGCCTAGGAGTGTTTTCCTGTGCTTTTAAATCCCAAACTGAAGCTGTGTGGCAGCCTGATTGATAACCAGCATCTACGATAGGTGAAATAACAGTTGCAGCCATCATTTCTAATTCTTGAGATGTCATCAGACCAGTTGTGTCCTGAGACCCAACAATATTCACATTTACTCTAACATATGAACCAGCATGTAATTTGTCTTTAGTGTTACCAACTGCATTTTTATTGAAGATTTTTTCTACAGCTGTAAACCCTTGATCATCATTGTAAATCTCTTTTGAAGGAGCATATACAGGTGGTATGTCAATACCTAGAACACCAGCAGCAAATGATTGTAATTTCTTACCAAACACAATTGCATAAGAGCCCTTTGCTCTTATAAACTCCATCTTTTGTGGAGTTAGTGAAGATGAAATATCTATTAATTCTTTTCCAGCTTCATCATAAAGCTTTTTGGTCTTTGTGTTGATAGTTAAAACAGTACCAGTGTCTACTGAGTATGTTTGCTTTAAAACAGGATCACCGTTCTCATCAACTATTAGATTACCATTGGTATCTAATTCCTTTTCCCAATTTTTTAAGTCTACTCCTATTCCACCTGTTACTCCAACTGTAGTTAGGAAGATCGGAGAAATGCCGTTTGTGCCAGCAACGATAGGAGCGATGTTTATAAAAGGAACATACTTACTCGCTTGTTTTCCTATCCATAATGCCACATTGTTTACTCCTGACATTCTAGATGATCCAACTCCCATTGTACCCTTTTCAGCGAGCAACATTACTCTCTTGTCAGGATGTTCTTCTTGAAGCTTTAATAAGGCTTGTTGCTTTACTTCATCGAACTCAAACATACATTTTCCATGTAGTTCTCTGTCAGCACGCGAGTGTGCTTGATTACCTGGTGAAAGTAAATCAGTTGAAATATCTCCTATGCCAGCAACAAAAGTGACGACTTTAATTTCTTCTTTTACATCAGGTAGTTTAGTGAAGAATTCAGCTTGAGCATAGCTTTCTAAAATGTCCTTTGCATTTGTGTTTCCAGACTTGAACCCTTCCTCCAAACGCTCCATATCAGCCTCATAAAGAAAGACCTGTGTCTTTAGAACTTTAGATGCTTGCAGTGAAATATTTTCGTCATTACTCAAGGCCAAATCCAACAACACTTCTATTGACGGCCCTCCCTTCATATGAGAAAGTTGCTCAAATGCGAAATCCTTTGAAATCTCTTCAATTTCATATTTACCAAGAATAATTTCTTTGAGGAACTGTGCCTTTTCTACTGCTGCGCTAGTAGTACCAGGCAGCACATTATAGATGAAGAAGTTTAATGATTCTTTTCTGTGCTCATTGTTCTTATCCTTAATCTGTTCTATGATGTCAGTAATCAATTCTGCTCCATCAATTGGCAAAGGGTTTAATCCTACACTCTTTCTCTCTACGATTTGATTTTGGTAATTTTTATACTGATTCATTGGAATAGATTCATTGAAAAATGAGATGCAAAATTAATTAATTTTCTCTTGATATTAAGAAAATGAAGTTAGGGGGTAAGTCTAACTAGAAGAGCTAAAATGCAATTACTATCTCGCTTGGTAATCCAATTGAAATAAAAAGGCTTGATTAAGATTTGGCCTAATATGTATTACTCTGGAATTACAGTGAATTCACCGTTTATTGCTCTATTGTCAGCAATAACATTTGAGAATGATAGTGTGTGAATAGAATCTCCAGCATTTACACTAACTTCTCCTTCAGTTACTGTCCAAACAGTTTCTGTAGGCAGTTCAATAAATGTTGCAGTTAGAACATCAGTTGCTGGTTCGTTTGCACTTCCTCCACTTACCTCAATGTCAACAGTGAAACTAACTTCCTCACTTGGAGTGTGATTAATTTGCTCTTCCTCCGTTCTGTAGTCTGCTACTACCACATATCTCCACAAATCTGTATTTGTTGAGTCAGGAGTGTAGCCCTCAGCTAGTCTAACAGAAAGTTCACGTCCGTCGATTTCAATGTTTCCGCACTCACAGTCGTGTAAAGTGTTTTCAAACGAGTCGTGTTTAGTGCAGCTTGCAATTGCAGCAACCGCTAAAAACGCAAAAATTGTCAGTCTCAAAGTTTTCATAGTCAGCGAAGATAGTGTTTACAGTGGATATAGGAGATATGGAGTGCGAGCGATTTTGAATTCATTAATATCGTCAACCCAACCAGCTTCAATTTCTTTTGCACTTAATCCTTCCTCTAGGCTTAACCTAAGTTTGTCTGTTCCTGCTAGTTTGTCAAAGAAGCTAGTTGATGTGAAAAAGCCCTCAAGATTGCCTTGGTCATTTCGGAACATGTTTGCATACCCTACTAAAAATTTCAGATCCCAAGTTGTTTGAGTGTTGCTGAGGTTGTCGCCACGGCAAAGTTGGTTTTTGTGTTTGGGATTGGGAGAGGCTCCTGGAGTTGGGACTGGTGTGAATTCGAATTCTCCCTGTGTGTTGCCAGGAAAACCGACAATTTCAAAGGGTGTAGGTGTTCCTCGGCCTATGCTTACTGCAGTGGGTTCAAGGAAGCAAAGAGAGGGGTAAAGAGCTATGCTTTGGTCTGAAGGGAGGTTGGGACTTGGAGCAATTGGGAGAGAATATTTCGTCGAATGTGTGTAGCCCTCACAGTTGATTACTACAAGGTTTGCTTTAAGACCACCTTCCAACCAACCTTCTCCGTTTGCCATTAATGCAATTTCTCCTAATGTCATTCCGTGTACTACTGGTACAGGTGCTAGACCCACGAAGGATGAGAAGTTGGGGTTAAGCATGGGGCCTTGGACTTGGTGTGCGTGGGGGGTTGGTCTATCAAGGACAATAACATTAACATCGTTTTCTGCAGCAGCCTCCATGACAAGAAGCAAAGTGCTCAAATAGGTGTAGAATCTTGCGCCTACATCTTGAATGTCAAAGATCACAACGTCTACATCCTCGAGATGCTCGTCTGAGGGCTTTCTGTGTTTTCCGTGTAAAGAATAAATGTGTAGACCGGTAGCAGTGTCGACTCCATCGACAATTTGGGCTCCGTTTGCTTTGTTTCCTCTAAATCCGTGTTCTGGCGCAAATGCCTTCACAATGTTGACACCCCTTGAGATTAGGGTGTCGATTAGGTGTGTTGGGTTTTCTACTAAATCAGCTTGTATTACAGAGGTGTGGTTTCCTACGACGGCGACTCTTTTTCCATCAACTTGCTGAAGAATTTCCTCCATCTTTTCATTGCCTAAGATCACACGGCTCCCTTCTGATTGAGAACAGGCGAGGAGAGAGGTTAGTGAGATAAGTATGGCTATAGTAGTCCTCATTCGTTAATCCTTAATGCGGTTGAGGGCTGTATTCTTGTGCTGTAGAGTGCAGGAAGGAACATTGACACTACACAGCATACGAATGCGAAAATCTCTATGGTTAAAATATGTGCTATGTCGATTTTGATGGGGACTTCTGTGATATAGTATGCTGCTGGGTCAAGGGTGATGAGGCCAGTTGAGATTTGGATTAAACAGACCCCAAATCCAATCAAGTTTCCAACGATAAATCCTGCCAAAATAATACGTGCTGAATAGTTCACGAATGTCATAATCACCTTTGAATCTCTCAATCCAAGAGCTTTTAAAAGCCCCACGTCAGCTCTTTTTTCTAGTATGGTGATGAGCAGTGCGCTAACCATGTTAATGATGCTGATTAGGATCATCAGGCCTATGATTAAAACAACATTTATGTCCAACATTCCAAGCCAATTAAAAATCTCAGGACTTTGCCTCATGACATTTGTAGTTGAGAGCCTGTTGGGCGTGTCAAATGGTAGATTGTAAAGAGCAGATTCTTCAGCATATTCTAATGCATCAAAGCCACTTAGGTGCAATTCATATCCATTGCAAAAGAGGTGATTCGAACCTTGACCTTGTATCGCTTCCCAAGAACCATTTACATAAGCTAAGTGAGCAGTGTCAGCAGATGCTGTTGAGCCAGCAATCCACATAAAATGCTCAGTTGTATCACTTTTTAAATCAGGTGCATGTGGTAGCCAAACCCCCAATGGATCCTCCATCACTTCGTTTTTTCCAAAGGTTTTACCCCTAGCTTTTTCATCCTCAATCTTTATAACAGCTTGCGTTCCAGCTGATCCAGTTTTCTGCAACAATTCAGGCGCTACAAACACATATTTCTCGTCGTATTCTAAAAGTCCAGTGTCGTAAAAGCCGCACACTTTCACGGTACGTGGCTTAACAGACTCGCGGTTTTCAACTACGTAAATACCTACTCTGTCCTCAAGCTCTAATTCCAATCTGTTTGCTAGAATTTCAGAAACGACTATTTGCTTGTGGTTGGCTGGAAGTACACCCTCGGTTAGGTTGTAAGCCAGCATTTCTGATGTGCTGACACCTTTTATTGACACTCCCTTTACTGAATTCTTCGTTTCAAGTAGACCAGGATTCAAGTGGAGGGTGTTTACACTTTCTACACCGTCAATTGCTTCGAATTCTGCAATGAGGCTGTCGTCGATGAGGACGAAGGGGTTGTCTGAAGAGTTTGGGATAATTTGAATATGAGAATTAAATCCAACTACTAAGTTTTTAATTTCAGATTGAAATCCTTGGACTATAGCTGTTGAGATAATTATCAGTGCAATGCCCAAAGCAACTCCAGCTGTAGCTATGCGTACAACGGGTCTAGCCCAAGACTTCACACCTCCCTCTGCAGAGGCTCCTTCTCGCATTTTGCTAGCAAGTAAGCTGGAAATTCTCATCTGTTCGAAAGGTACTAAATACTTACTTTTGCAGCATGAATAAAGCCAAAAACGTACACGACAATATTTTAGGTGCAATCGGAAACACCCCTATGATTAAGCTAAACAAAATCGTAGAGGATTTCCCTTGTGACGTCTATGCAAAGGTTGAATACTTCAACCCTGGTCATAGCGTAAAAGACCGAATGGCATTACAAATGGTAGAGGATGCAGAGGCAGAAGGAACATTGACGCCAGGCGGGACTATCATAGAGTGTACTTCAGGAAATACTGGAATGGGGCTAGCTCTTGCTGCAATCATCAAGGGGTACAAACTGATTTGTACAACAAACTGCAAGCAGAGCAAGGAGAAGGTTGATATGTTGAGAGCATTGGGAGCTGTAGTGCACGTTTGTCCTACTGCTGTTGCTCCGGATCATCCAGAGAGTTACTACAGTGTAGCTGAGAAATTGAACGCGGAAATTGAGAATAGTTTTTGGTGCAATCAGTACGATAACTTAAGCAATGGTAAGGCTCACTATATGAGCACTGGTCCTGAGATTTGGGAACAAACAGAAGGCAAAATCACGCATTTCATCGTAGGTGTAGGAACTGGTGGAACTATCTCAGGAGTGGCGAAGTATTTAAAGGAAAAGAATCCTGATATTAAGATTTGGGGTGTCGACTCTTACGGCTCTGTTTTCAAGAAATACCTCGAAACTGGTGAATTCGACGAAAACGAAATCTACAGCTACCTTACCGAGGGCATAGGAGAGGATATCCTACCAGAAAACGTGAAATTCGATCTTATCGACCACTTCGAAAAGGTTACTGATAAGGACGGTGCACTCGCTGCACGTGAGCTTGCAAGCAAGGAGGGACTATTCCTCGGGTATTCTTGCGGATCTGCAATTCAGGCACTACGCCAAATGAAGGATGAACTCAAGCCTAGCGATCTTCCAGTGGTGCTTTTCCATGACCACGGTTCTCGTTATGTTGCAAAGGTTTACAACGACGACTGGATGCGCGAGCAGGGGTTTATTCAGTAAGTTTATTTACTAAACTCCAAAATTGTCTTGCGGATGATAGCAATACATTCGCCGAGCTGATCCTCTGTCATTACTAGAGGAGGGGCAAAGCGGATGATGTTTCCGTGTGTAGGCTTTGCTAGTAGGCCGTTTTCCTTAAGCTTCACGCAAATGTCCCAAGCAGTTGAAGAGTCTGGGGTGTCGTTAATAACGATAGCGTTTAGAAGTCCACGTCCACGTACTAGAGAAACTAGGTCGGTCTCAGAGATTAGGTCATTCATCGCCGAGCGGAATTTCTCTCCAAGAATCCTGGCATTTTCTGCTAGATCTTCATCTCGAACTACTTCAAGAGCAGCTATCGCTACTTCTGCTGCTACTGGATTTCCACCGAATGTCGAACCGTGTTGCCCTGGGTGAATTACTTTCATTATCGAATCGTCGGCGAGTACCGCTGATACTGGGTAGGCACCACCACTAAGAGCTTTGCCAAGAATCAATATGTCTGCATGTTTGTTTCTCTTTTTACGCTCGCAATTTGTTTTACATGAACAAGAGCCACATGTTCCCAATAGTGATCCAGTGCGTGCAATTCCTGTTTGGACCTCATCAGCTATGAAAAGTACGTTTGCAGAGCGACAAATCTTAATAGCCTCTGTAATGTAATCTTCAGAAGGAACTATAACTCCAGCCTCTCCTTGGATAGGCTCAACTAAGAATCCTGCAACGTTCGGGTCATTTAAAGCCTTGCGAAGTGCTTCAAGATCATTGTATGGAATCATCTCAAATCCCGGAGTGTATGGGCCAAATCCACCAGTAGCGTCAACATCTGTAGAAAAACTAACTATGGTTGTGGTTCTTCCATGGAAGTTTTGTTTACAAGTGATAATTTTTGCAGCGTTTGCAGGAACGCCTTTTACATCGTAGGCCCATTTACGGGCAATTTTAATTGCTGTCTCAACTGCTTCAGCGCCACTATTCATTGGGAGCACCTTGTCGTAGTCGAAGTATTCAGTCACGAATTTCTCGTACTTACCTAGGTTGCTGTTGTAGAAGGCGCGAGAAGTGAGAGTTAGCTTTGAGGTTTGGGCTTGCATAGCTGCCACAATCTTTGGATGGCAGTGCCCCTGGTTAACTGCACTGTAAGCGCTTAAAAAATCGAAGTATTGCTGTCCCTCAATATCCCATACATAAACACCTTCGCCACGGTCTAGAACCACAGGTAGTGGGTGGTAGTTGTGAGCTCCGTACTTATTCTCCATAGCCATTGCTTCTTCCGAAGTCTGAGGCGCTTGTATAGTAATCTCCTTCAATTCCATGGTATAAAGATACTATGTACTATTTTTGCAACCCCAAACAAATTTAAAACCATGGCGACAAACCGCACATTTACTATGATTAAGCCAGATGCAACGGCAGCTGGACACACAGGAAAAATTATTGACCGCATTATCGGAGCTGGATTTACTATCAAGGCTATGAAGTGGACACAGCTTACAAAGGCTGATGCACAAGCATTCTATGCTGTTCACGCAGAGCGTCCTTTCTACGGAGAGCTTGTAGAGTACATGTCTTCAGGTCCTATCGTAGCTGCTATCCTTGAAAAGGACAACGCAGTAGCTGATTTCCGTGATCTAATTGGAGCGACTAATCCTGCTGAGGCGGCTCCTGGAACTATCCGTGCAGATTTCGCTGAGAGCATTGCAGCAAACGCTGTTCACGGCTCTGATTCAGACGAAAACGCAGCTATCGAGGGTGCATTTTACTTCAGTACTCGCGAACTAGCTTAAGAGTCATGGAGAAGATTAAAGTAGATAATCCAGTAGTAGAGATTGATGGCGATGAGATGACTCGCATCATTTGGCAATTCATCAAGGATAAGTTGATTCTTCCTTACCTAGATATTGAGTTGTTATACTACGACCTTGGTGTTGAGAAACGTGATGAGACTGAAGACCAAATCACAATTGACGCAGCCAACGCTATTAAGAAGCACAACGTAGGCATTAAGTGTGCAACTATTACTCCGGATGAAGCTAGAGTAGAGGAATTCGATCTAAAGAAGATGTGGCGATCGCCAAATGGAACACTCCGTAACATCATTGGCGGTACGGTATTCCGTGAGCCTATCATCATGAAGAACGTTCCTCGTCTTGTTCCCGGTTGGACTCAGCCTATCTGCATTGGACGTCACGCTTTTGGCGATCAGTACAAGGCAACAGACACTGTAATTAAAGGAAAGGGAAAGCTCACTATGTCTTTCATTCCTGAAGATGGTAGTGAAGCTACAGAGTGGGAGGTATTCAACTTCGAGGGAGATGGAGGTGTTGCAATGAGCATGTACAATACTGATGAGAGCATCTACGGATTTGCTCGCAGCTGTATGAATCAAGCTCTATCAAAGGGTTGGCCACTTTACCTAAGCACTAAGAACACAATTCTAAAGGCATACGACGGACGATTCAAGGATATCTTCCAGGAGGTGTTCGACAATGAGTTCACTGAAAAGTTTGCAGCAGCAGGCATCACTTACGAGCACAGACTTATAGATGATATGGTAGCTGCAGCTATGAAGTGGAATGGCGGATTTGTTTGGGCTTGTAAGAACTACGACGGAGACGTTCAGTCAGATACAGTTGCTCAAGGATTCGGATCACTTGGTCTAATGACTTCTACTCTTGTAACTCCTGATGGAAAGACAATGGAGGCTGAGGCTGCTCACGGAACAGTGACACGTCACTACCGCGAACACCAAAAAGGAAATAAGACTTCAACTAATCCTATCGCCTCGATTTTTGCTTGGACTAGAGGTCTGAACTTCCGTGGAAAGCTAGACGGAAACGATGCGCTTCGCAATTTCGCCGATA
>PBNL01000053.1 GCA_002723115.1 Methanobacteriota archaeon
CAACCGTATTCAAGTAATCCTAGAGTGTACTGAGCATAAAGACTCAGGTCGCCCAGGTACTTCACGTTATGTGACTACTAAGAACAGGAAGAACACTCCAGACAGAATGGAGCTTAAAAAGTTTAACCCTATTCTTCGAAAGTACACTGTACATAAAGAAATTAAGTAACCCTGTAATTAATTTACAATGGCTAAGAAAGTAGTAGCATCACTTCAGAAAGGTGGAGGTAAGCAACACACTAAGGTGATCAAGATGGTACGTAGTGAAAAGACAGGTGCATACACATTTGTTGAGCAGATCGTACACAACGACAAGGTAAAGGACTTCTTCGCTGAGTAATTAGCACTGAACGACTAGTCCTGAATCTATCAGAACGCATTTAAATTGGGCTGGTTCATTAGAACCGGTCTTTTTTTTGCGATAAAATCAGCTAAGTTTGACTCATGAGTTTTTTTAAGCGTCTTTTTGGTAAAAAGGAGGAGCCCAAATCCCAAGAACAAGTCGAGGTAAAGAAAAGCCTCGATGAAGGACTGAAGGAGAGTAAGAAGGGTGTCCTTTCACGTATTGCCAAAGTTTTTACTGGTAAGCGAAAGATTGACGATGATCTGCTCGAAGATCTAGAAGAAGCTCTGATGATGTCGGACGTAGGGGTTGATACCACTGACAACATCATAGAGAGATTGCGCAAGAGGGCTGTTTGGGAGGCGTATGTGGATATGGGGGAGCTACTCAATATGCTTCGCGAGGAAATGGCGCGCATGATTGTGGGTGAGGACATTGAATCAGCTTTGAATGATCACAAGGTATTTTCTGTTGACGAGGTTGAAAGCGGGGATGGTCCTGCTGTGATTTTGGTCGTGGGTGTTAATGGAGTGGGGAAGACGACGAGCATCGGGAAGCTGGCGCACCGTTATAAGAGTGAGGGACGGAAGGTGGTGCTGGGAGCTGCGGATACCTTTAGGGCGGCAGCGGTTGAGCAGCTGCAGCTTTGGGGTGAGCGCGTGTGCGTGCCGGTTGTTTCGCAGGGAATGGGAGCGGATCCGGCGGCAGTGGCTTACGATACGTTGGAGTCGGCGAAGTCGCAGGGTGCCGATGTGGTGATTATTGATACCGCAGGGAGGCTTCACAACAAGGTGGGGCTAATGAATGAACTTACTAAGATTAAGAGGGTGATGGACAAGATTGTACCGGGTGCGCCTCATGAGGTTTGGCTCGTTATTGATGGATCTACAGGCCAAAACGCCCTTCTACAAGCCCAACAATTCTCAGCCGCGACACCGTTGACAGGTCTTGTGGTTACTAAGCTCGACGGTACTGCTAAGGGAGGAGCTGTCATTGCAGTTTGTGACCAAGTAAAAGTGCCAGTGAGATACATTGGTGTAGGTGAAAAGATGGAGAACCTTCAGGATTTCAATCCACTAGAATTCATCGATTCTCTACTTCCTGAATCATTCGAATCAAACCAATGAGAGCTCGTACTTCAAATCCTAGGAAAGTAAATGTTGTTACTTTAGGTTGTGCAAAGAATCTATTTGATTCAGAGCAACTTATGACTCAACTACGAGCAAACAACTTCGACGTAGAACACGAGGCGAAGCATGACGATTTTGGCGTAGTTGTAATCAACACATGTGGATTTATTGAGTCAGCAAAACAGGAGAGCATTGATACTATCCTGAGATTCGCTGAAGCAAAAAAGGAAGGCCAAGTCGATAAGGTATACGTTACGGGTTGCCTTTCTCAAAGGTACAAGGATGAACTAGAAGAGGGGATACCTGAGGTTGATGCTTGGTTTGGCACACGTGATCTTCCAAGACTTCTCAAAACCCTTAAAGCTGATTACAAAAAGGAATTAGTCGGCGAGAGACTTCTTACAACGCCATCGCATTACGCTTATATGAAAATTGCTGAAGGCTGCGATAGACCTTGTGCCTTCTGTGCAATCCCGCTTATGAGGGGAAAGCATTTGAGCACTCCTATTGAAGACCTTGTGAAGGCTGCTGAAAATCTGGCCAAACAAGGTGTTGCCGAACTCATTCTAATCGCTCAAGACCTCACATACTACGGCCTAGATTTATACAAAAAGCGTAGACTAGCAGACCTATTAAGAGAGCTTGATAAGGTTGAGGGTATTGAATGGATAAGACTTCACTATGCGTTCCCAAGCGGTTTCCCAATGAATGTCATTGATGTTATGGCAGAATCGTCTAAGATTTGTAATTATTTGGATATGCCACTCCAGCATGCTTCGGATTCAGTTCTGAAGGCAATGCGAAGGGGAATAACCCAAGAAAAGACAGGAAAACTCATTACTGACATTCGCTCAAGGGTTCCAAACATCGCAATCAGAACTACAATTATCTGTGGTTTCCCAGGCGAAACTGAAGAGGATCACCAAGATTTGTTGCGCTGGGTAGAGGAAATGAAATTCGAGCGCCTCGGTTGCTTCACTTATTCTCACGAGGAAAACACCCATGCCTACACAATGAAGGACGATGTTCCGGAAGAAGTAAAGAAGCGAAGGGTAGATGAGGTTATGGAACTTCAGGCTGGTATCTCTGAGGAACTGAACTTGAGGCATATTGGCAAGCAGTTCAAGGTGATGATAGATAGGTGTGAAGGCGGGTTTTGGATAGGTAGGACGGAGTTTGATTCGCCTGACGTGGATAATGAGGTGCGCATTGCTGTTGGCGATGATTTGCACTTAAGGATAGGGGACTTTGTAGATGTTGTAATCACTGGTGCTACTGCATTTGATTTGGATGCTGAGGTAGCCCAAACCCAACCCGATGCCTAACACCTACCCTTTAATGGAAGCATTCCCCACCCTTCAAGGTGAGGGAAAATTCACTGGAACACCGGCCTACTTTATCAGACTTGCCGGGTGTGATGTTGGATGCTCTTGGTGTGACGTAAAGGAAAGTTGGCCTGCTGACGAATACCCGAACTTAACCACGAATGAAATTGTTAAGGGCGCATTGGATAGTGGCCTTAAAACGGTAGTAATTACTGGTGGAGAACCATGTATGTACGACCTTACGGACCTGACGCATGCATTAAAGTCGGAGGGCGTCAATGTTCACCTTGAAACTTCAGGAGCGCATCCTATAATTGGAGCCTTTGACTGGATAACACTCTCGCCAAAGAAATTCAAACCCTGCCTCAAGAGCAGTTTTGATGTAGCTGATGAGTTAAAAGTGATAGTGGTGAATAGGCACGACCTTGTTTGGGCTCAAGAACAAGCAGAACAAGTTGGGTCAAATACGCTTCTATACTTGCAGCCAGAGTGGAGTAAGAAGGAAAAGGTGCAGGGAATGATAGATGAATTCGTCGCGGATTCAAATTGGCTCTTAAGTGAGCAGACCCATAAATATCTGGGAATTAGATAGCTGTTAGTAGTTCAGCAACTCTTCGATCTTCGTCGCTACTTTTTCAGCGCTTGGCAACACTGCAGCCTCCATTTCCGAATTCAATGGAATTGCAGGTAGTGATTCTGAACCAATAGTAATTGGAGCAGCATCAAGATGCTCAAAGCAGGTTTGTGCGATTTGGCCACTAAGACTCATGCCAAAGCTATTTTCCACAGGCTCCTCAGTAAGCACTAAGCATCTATTTGTTTTCTCAACTGACGCTACAATCGCATCCATATCAACTGGGACAATGCTTCTTAGATCAATGATCTCAACAGCACCAGGGAATTTATCAGCGGCCTCTTTAGCCCAATAAACACCTCGACCGTAAGTGATGATAGAACACTGCGGTTCGTTTGAAGCTTCAACTTCAACCACAGTACGAGCCTTTCCAAGAGGGACTATGTAATCCTTATTAGGCTCAATGCATTTCGCCTCCTCTGTTCCTGGGATTTTAGACCAATAAAGACCCTTGTGCTCTAGCATGACAACAGGGTTTGGGTCATGGAAAGCGGCCTTTATCAATCCCTTTAAATCCGCTCCGTTTGAAGGGTAAGCCACCTTAATGCCTCTAATGTTTGAAAGTACTGATTCAACAGAAGAACTGTGATATGGACCTCCTGAACCATATGCTCCAATTGGCACCCTGATGAGCGAGTGAACTGGCCACTGTCCATTAGACAGAAAGTATGAACGACTTAGCTCTGTAAACAGTTGATTCAGACCTGGCCAAATGTAATCTGCGAACTGCACCTCTACCACTGGCTTCAACCCTACGCAGGACATTCCCACAGTTGACCCTATGATAAATGCCTCTTGAATTGGTGTGTTAAACACCCTTTCATCTCCAAACTTATTTCCCAACGTAGCTGCCTCACGGAATACACCACCTAGTCTCTTTCCAACATCGTGTCCGTATAAAAGCGATTCCGGATGATCTTCCATTAACTCCTGCATTGCATGAAGTGCACAATCAACCATAAGAGTAATTTCACCCCCTTCAGGATGACGCTCTCCCTTTTCCTCAATTACATCTGTTGACGCGTATTTATGAGCTAACAGATCCTCAAAAACGGGCTCCTCTGCATCTCTAGCACTTGCAAAATCCTCTTCCACCTTAGCCCTTAGCTCAGCGCTCAATTCCTCAAGCCCCTCCTTCGTAATAACACCACCCTCGACCATCAACTCTTCTATCTTAGGCAGTGGATCGCGCTCCCTAGCCTCGTCTAAATCGTCCCTATAAAACTCGCGCCTCACACCTGAAGTATGATGGCCCAAAAGCGGAACAATAGCGTGTATCAAAAACGGCCTTCTCTCAGTTCTAACTGCCTCAAACACTTCTTCCATAAGCTCCATGCAGGCAACCAGATCCGTCCCATCAACCTTCCTAACCTCGATAGGAGGAAAGCCCGCCGCCATCGTAGAAGCGTCCCCAAACCTTATCTCCGAAGCATGTGCACTGATATCCCACTCATTATCTTGAATAAGCCAAATAATAGGCATCTTCTTCAAGGCAGACATATACAATGCCTCACTCACCTCACCCTCGGTAATTGCAGCATCACCTATCGAGCACATCACCACTGGCGCCTCACCCTCATCCCAAGAATCCAATCCCTGCACTTCCCTATACTTCAACCCCATTGCAACTCCCGCTGCTGGGATGGCTTGCATGCCAGTCGCTGAACTCTGGTGAGGAATCTTAGGCAGATCCTCTCTGTTTAACGACGGGTGGCTGTAGTAAGTTCGGCCTCCTGAGAATGGATCGTCTTTTTTGGCAAAAAGCTGAAGCATCAACTCATAGGGCTTCATCCCCATAGCAAGAAGAATGCTGTCGTCTCTATAGTAGCAACTAAGCCAATCCTGCTTGCGCAATAATGATCCCGCAGCTACTTGAATAGCCTCGTGTCCATTAGAACAAGCATGCACGTACTTCGCAGTGAGTTTGGCATTTTCCTCATAGATGTCAGACATATGTCTGGCAGTGCGCATCGTCCGATACGCCTCGAGGATTTTTTCGTCAGATATAGAGGCTGATAAATTCGACATCGAATGCAAAGGTACGTTACCTTAGAACCATGAAAGAAGGTATGCAAATCGAATTTCAGAAGTGGGAGGGGACAGGAAATACCTTCGTAATGGTAGACGACAGAAAAGGCTTAATCAAAGAGCTTGAAAACGAAGTAATTCAACGAATTTGCGACGAAGAGGAAACAGACGGAATTATTTTCATAAAACCAGCTGTTTCACCCGAAGCTGACCTCCTCTGCGATTTCAGGAATCCAGACGGTTCTAGATCGTTTTGCGGAAATGGCACAAGGGCAACCTTTGCATATGCCAGAAGAGAGGGGTGGCTAAAAGACCAAGCCGTGTTAGAAGCATGCGACGGCCTACACAGGGTAAAGTGGAATGCCGAGTTTGACCTCCCTAGCGTTGAATTTGAAAGCATAGATATCCCAGTGCAAGCAGGCGATGATTGGTTTGTGCATACTGGTTCACCCCACCATGTTTTCAGGGTTGATTCACCAGAGACCTTGGAACTTGTTGATATAGAAAAAATAGGAGCTGAAATCAGATATTCAGACCAATACAAGCCCCAAGGTACCAACGTCAGCGGTCTTTGCAACACTAAAACACCCGGCACAATTCACCTTAGAACCTATGAGCGAGGAGTGGAGGCTGAAACTGATGCTTGCGGGACTGGTGCTGTAGCAGCTGCATTGATTGATCACACTATCAATGGAGGGTCGCCTGAACGTAAGGTGCAGATGCCTGGCGGCGATTTGCATGTTGAATTTGAGCCTGTCTCAAATGGATATAAAAGTGTTTGGCTTTCAGGAAAGGCTTCTGAGATGCGCCGAGGAATAATTACTTTCCTACTCGCTCTTTTGCCGTTTTTCACCCAAGCCCAAACCCCTTGGTACGACTCCCTCAGCGACCAGACTGAAGTCTCAGTTTTAACTGCTAGCCCAGGCTCTTACGTGTATGCACTGTTTGGTCACTCTGCCTTAAGAATTCACGATCCGCTAAATCTTCCACAATCAGATTGGGTATTCAATTACGGTACATTTTCTTTCACAGATGGATTTTACTTGAAATTTGTGAAAGGTAGGCTTGACTACAAGCTTACAGTAGAACCCTATCATCACTTTTACAAGGTCTATCAAGATTCCGGAAGAGGACTAACTTCTTTATCATTAGATCTAACACCAGAACAGGTAAAGTCAGTAGCCAAATACCTAGCCTGGAATGCTCAACCTGAAAATGCAACTTATTCATACGAGTTCTTTAGAGACAATTGCGCCACGAGGATATTAACAGTCCTTGAGGAATCATTAGGGGACTCATTCGAGCCAAACTGTGTGCCTGATGGATCGACTTTTAGAGATGGTTTGAAGCCATATATAACTTGTTCACCATGGACTGAATTTGGTATGGATTTCATACTTGGTCCTGAAGCCGATAAGGTGATGGAGGGTTGTGGTGCATCTTATATTCCATACGAACTGGAATTAGCACTGATTTATATGAATGTTGATGATAGATCATTGGTTACGAAAAGAGAGCCTTTAATCATTTCGTCATCGAGCTGGATGAACCCAGATCCCCCTAAAACATGGGGGTTGAATAGCGTTGAACTAGTCTTATTACTTCTATCAATTACATTGTTTTTCCTAAAATTCATTCTTGGAACAAGCAACTTTGTTACAAACATTACAGTTAAAACAGTACATGTAGTTGCTGCTTCATTAGGGTTGTTGCTTTTAGCAATGTGGCTGTTTACAGACCACGTAGACACATGGGCAAATTGGAATTTAGTTTGGACGATTCCAGCACTTGTAACCCTAATTGATAGAAAGAGAGAAGCTGTTTACAGTTGCATTGTTGCAGTGTACTTATTGTTGGCCCCTTTTGTTTGGCCACAGTGTATAACTCTTTCCTTGTGGCTTGTAGCTATGTCCGTATTTTTGACAATAACCCCTAAGCTCAAATGAGGAAAAATTATTTACTACTTACGGTAATTTCTGCTTTTTGTCTGATAGGTTGTGAGGATAGAGAACCCCTAAGTTGGGAAAGCGATATCTTTCTTCCGATACTTGATGACAGAATAGGATGGTTAGAATTTGCTGAGGATACAGTTGACATTATTGTTACTGAAGGCGAGGCTGCCAGATTAGTGCTAAGCCAACCTATTGATATGATATCAGGAAAACTTGCTCCTGTTCTACCTGATACATCATTAGAAGAAAATATTGGAATTGGAAACATACCAGTGGCAATTCCAGTTCCTACAGATTATCCATTTATAGTCCAGGAGGAAGAACTTCCTATTACAAACTTGGGAGGATCCGCAGGAGCTTACCTGAGAGAGGTTGTAGTTAGCTCAGGCGAAATGGTATTTGCTGTTGAAAACACTATTGAGGGCATATTAGAATTGAGTTACTACCTCACTTGTTGCACAATTGACGGAGAGCAAGTAGGTATCGATCTCGTTGTACCACCTTCTGTTGATGGGGAACTTGGAGTAGCAACTGGTTCCTTGTCATTAGAAAATGCAGTGTTCGATTTAACGGGATTGAATGGAGTAGGAAACAATCTTATTACGACATCATTCACAGCTCAAGGATCTCAAGACAATGAGGATATTTTCTACGCTACAAGTGCTGATAATATCAAGGTAACAGTTCAATTCCATGATTTCACAGTAAAAACCGCTCTAGGATACTTTGGTAATTTAAGTGCTGGCTTTTCTGCAGAAGAATGGGTGACTGATACGCTGCCATTACCTAATCCAATTTTAGAAATGGACGGTGCTGTAGCAAAACTTCAATTGGAAAACACCATCGGAGCGGATGTTAGATTTGCTTTTGACTCTTTAACTTTTGATGGCATCCAGTTAGATCATCCAACATTCTATGGAACTCACGATATGGCAAGAGCCCAATGGATTAACGATGAACTATATTCCACTACTCATCTTGAAATTGATTTAACTGAGGAGGGGAGTACTCTTAACGAATTGATAGAAATGATGCCTGAGCATCTTAAGACTGTAGGAAACATCGAATTGAATCCATACGGCGATGTAAGCTTAGGTAATGATTACCTAGATGCAGATGTTCCACCTAACCTTGACTTATTGCTGGAAGTGCCGTTAAATGTTGGTTTTGATGGATTAATACTAGAAGATTCATTCGACATTGAAGCATTTGCTGATATGCCCAAATTCGACGGTAGCCTTCACGTAGACTTTTATAGCACATTCCCTGTTCAGGTTAATTCCAACCTGGTTTATACGGCTAATGATTCTACTGAAACAGTTATTTCAAGAGATGTAGTGATTGATCCAGTTAATAATTTATTAGATCAACCTGGTCACGGTTATGTAGAAATCCCGGTTAGTCAATCACTAGTTGAAAACGGGGGCAAAATCGATGTAACAGTTTACGTTAGCACAGAGGGGGCAGTTACATTTTACGGGGATGAGGATGTAAGAGTGCAGGTTAGAATTGAAGGAACACAATTGATAGAGGAATGATGGGAAAAAATAAAATATTATTACTTGTAGCTTGTCTAGGATTTTCAACTGTCCAAGCTCAAGACTACACTACTTCAGAGTCTTCTACATATAGAAATGACTCTCTTTTTAAGAAGACTGTAGTAAAGTCTAAGCCCATGAGTTATTCTATTGATTCTTGGGCAAACCAAACGAGCAACACCATCACCTCTGGCTTTATGAATTCTCTAGCTCAGGGTGGATTTATTTCTCAGGATGAATTAAATCCAATTATGGAAGCTCATACTGGACCTAAGGGCTACTTGGGTGGAACTGTAGGTTTCGATGTTAAATGGGCTACTCCTGAAAGAGAAGGTAAGCTATGGTCTCTTTGTGGAAGTTTTGGTTCAGAGGCAATAGTTGATACTAGGTGGACTACTGATTTGTTTGAATTGGTTTGGTTTGGAAATGCTGCTTCTACAGGAGAATTAAACATTTTAAGTGGCTCAGGTGCCAGAGCAGGTGTATTTAACAGATTTAACCTTGGTGGATACAATCACCAAACAAGACAAAGACTAGAACTTTCGTTTGTCCAAAGACTTGCAGGCGCCGAGTGGAGCCTTCCTTATGGTTATTTCAACGTAAGTGAACATGCCGACTCATTAGATACATATGTTCAATCTGAGGCTAGACTTCACATAGGTTCAGGCATTGACGATTTAACTCCAGCTTACGGTGTTGCACTATCTGGGACTGTGCCAATTAAGCCACAAGATTTTCCATTAGAATTTGAAGTAAACTTCAAGGATGTAGGTCTACTGTTTGAGCCTGAAGGATCTAGAGTTTACTGGTTGCAAGATGGCTTGACAACAACAGGTCTTCCAGTGTTTGGCGATAGCCTTACTTGGGAGAGCATTATTGATGGAGATATTACAGCAGAATCAGCTGTGGACTCAATTCTACAAACTGGAAATTCAGTAAGCAGAATGGTCTTACTCCCTGCTAAACTAGGAGTTAGCTTTAAGTACCATCATTCTGAAACTATTTCTGCAAATGCTTCTATTTACACAGGAGGGTGGATGCCACAGCATTTGATTACTGGAGGTTTGGAATACATTCAATCAGAGAATATCACTCTAGGATTAAACTATAAGCAAGGTGGATGGGGAGATGAGAGATTTGAATTCTGGGCAAGAATAAATGTGGCTGGAGAACGCAGCCTTTTAATAAGTGTCGAAGAACCTCTTGGCTTAATGTTTAGAGATGAATCAGCAGCTTCTACTACTTGTCGTGGAATTAGAATAAGACTTTCTAGAGGAAATGGGTAGGACCAAATTCGATAGTATTTCTAATGGCAATCTGCTAATCATAGCGGGCCCATGCGCTGTTGAAGGTGAATCAATTTTAGATATCGCTTCAGAGGTGTCTAGAATCTGCAATGATCTCGATCTACCTCTGATTTTCAAAGGATCTTATAGGAAGGCTAATAGATCTAGATTAGATAGCTTCACTGGAATTGGAGATGAGATAGCTCTAAAGCTTCTTGCTCAAGCAGCCCAAACCCACAATGTATCAGTCACTACCGACATTCATAGCCCAGAGGAAGCTGAAATGGCAGCTAAATACGTTGACATCCTTCAAATCCCAGCTTTCCTATGCAGGCAAACAGACCTTGTTGTGGCTGCAGCAAAGACTGGGAAAATTGTGAACATCAAGAAAGGCCAATTCCTTTCTGCAGACTCGATGAAGCATGCTGTGAAGAAGGTTTGGGATAGTGGTAACGAGGACTGTTGGGTTACTGAGAGGGGAACAACATTTGGATACGAGGACTTGGTTGTTGATATGAAGGGAATCTCCGTTATGAAGGAATTCGCTCCAACTGTAGTTGATCTCACTCACAGCTTACAAAGACCAAACCAACTGTCAGGTGTTACCGGTGGCAATCCTCAACACATTGAAACTCTTGGTAAAGCAGCTGTTGCAGCAGGAGCTGATGCGGTTTTCATAGAAACCCATCCAGATCCAGCAAATGCCAAATCAGACGGAGCAAACATGCTCAAGCTGTCAAACCTAAAGGAATTATTAACTACGCTTAAGCGCGTTCATGAAGCAGTAAAGTGATGAAGAAATTATTTGGACTAATTACATCATTTGCCATTTGCACTCTTGCATTTTCTCAAGCAGATGTACAATTACGCATTATAGGAGGCACGTATGAGGATGTTGCAACATCTGTAGTTCCTGCACCCGATGGCGGTGTATACGCCCTAGGCTCAACTTCAAGTCATGGAGACGGAACAGTAAGAGGCTATATCGCTTACTACGATTCAGAATTCAATTACACATGGAGCGCCCTAACTCCACACGGATCGATGATAGAAAACGTGGTTGATGGCATAATAGACAATTCAACTGGCGACCTTCTCATATTAACAAAGCGCTTAGGAGAAAACGGCACTTACAATTCTATGGTTCACAGAATAGTTAACCTTGGAACTGAATGCTCGTTTACTTCTTCTCAAGAAATAGTGGATTCTGACAATCAAAGCCCTTCATCTTTAATCAATTGGAGAGGAAGCGTGTATGTTGTAGGGGATTCAGAAGGAGATTGTTGGCTTAAAAACTTAGATGACGAGAATGATACCCAATCATGGGGGTATAACCTGTCAAATGAAACCGTAGCAGCAGCAAGAGTTCATAATGACACTCTTTACGTTGCAGGTTCAACAGTTGTAGACGGGGTGGAAGTGGCTTCAGTTTGGGCTTGGGGAGCAAACGGAAATACGATTTGGGCTAACATAGGTCCAGACGAGAATGCCTATGGCTTCAACTACTCAAACGACATTGCAACCTATGACGGAGGTGCAACACTTTTATTCTCATTAGAAAGAGAAGAAAACCCACTTGGCAACGGAATCATACGATTTAGCGATGCTAACGGTAATCCAAACACAGTCGTTTACGGCAGCGCTACTTACTACAGAGAAGGGACAAGACTTATCCACCACAATGGTGGGCTAATTAAGCTGTCTCACACAAATTTCTACGGAACTAACACAGACATGAATCTTGTAAGCATGGGATTCCATGGAGGTTATATAGATCACGATGTCCTTGGTACTGACTTTGATGAAAAGCCAGCAGATATGGAGATTGACGATGAAGGAGTGATCTGGATTGTAGGAACAACTTATGGCTATTTAAATGGTTCAGCTAGCATATGTATTTATAGAATAGCATCATCTGACCTCATTGGAACTGTTGAACCAGAAGAAACAGATCTTAGCATTACAAACGACCCAATGCTTTACGGTAGCGTAGGCATAGATGATCAAGAATTTGCAATCAACATTTACCCAAACCCTGCATCAACGCAAGCCACGCTTTCAGAACAGTCTGACTATGTCATTTACTCTGCGAGTGGGGTGGAGTGTGCTAGAGGGTTTGGTCTACAGCTAGATCTAAGCTCATTAAGCGGCGGCCTATATTTTGTAAAGGCAACTTCTGCTAATTCTACTGCTGTTTTACCTCTTCAGGTGATTCGCTAAGCTTTAATTAGCCTAAAGCCTCAGCAATAGCATCCCAAAGCAATATCCTTTGCCTTATTGATGCCTTTGCAATCTGATCTGCTTCTGCTGCTTTCTCTTCGCTGTCGCACAACTCTTCTATCATTTTCAACGATAGAGGCCCATGCTCATCACCATCCACCTCAATGTGTCTCTCCAAGTAGTACTTCATCGACTTGTATGAGTTGTTTGTCAAATAGCTAGACTTATTGAGAATCTCCATAAACACCTCTGGAATCAACCCCTCTCTTCCGTGTGTGAAAGCCGAAGCAATCATGTGATCCTTCCCAGTCTCAATTACTTCGAAAGTAAACTTCACAAATGCCTTCACTGCCTCATTCACCCCAGCTTTATCCAAAGCACTACTCACTCCTTCACCATCCTCAAGAAGAGAGATAAACTTACGGATTTGCTCTGTGTTTGCACCAATGTCCTCCATCGAATCCAGGTACATCTCAAAGTGACTCTTGAAGTTGCCATCCGCATCAACATCAGTCTCCTCGCCCAACACAATCTCATTGATAAACCTTGCAGTGTTTGAATTCCCTTTTGGCGTCCATGGAGTTTGGGTGCAAGTAAGAGAAGTTTGGAGTACTTTTACTAGAGACATAAAATCCCAAACCGCAAACACGTGATACTCTGTAAAAGTCTTCACGTCTTCCAGTGTCGTTAAGCCTTCGTACAACTTGTGTCCTTTAAGCTCTTCCATTAAAAGTTCTATAGAATCCTCTTTTTGTGCTACTTGCATAAAGCCAAATTTTCCGCAAAAATACGCCTAATTTTACAACTCCCATATAGCTTCGTCGTATAATGGATATTACGTGGGTTTCCGGTACCCAAAATCCAGGTTCGACTCCTGGCGAGGCTACGAACTGACTAAAAAAAACAAACATGCGACATAGTCGCACGAGCAAGAAGCAATCAATCTAAAAGCTTGCTTTTATGTTTGATTGATAATTGATAGTGTATCGCGAAGCGATATGTTTGTTTTTTAGTCCACTGTGAGAGCCGCCAGGATCACCGAGCGAAGCGAGGTACTCCTGGATTTATCCCAAAAAAGAAGCACCCCTAAGAGAAGGGCGCTTCTGACAATTGTGGCTACTAAAACTGTTTAGTTTACAAACAGCTTCGTTGATTGAACCGTACCATCATCTTCCTTATTAGCTAAAATCAGGAAGATTCCTTTTGACGGTACTGGAACAATGCTTTGACTACCAGTAGCCATAACTTCATTGAATATCAATCGACCGTTGATGTCTATGATTTTAACCACAGCATCGTCAATGGCGTCTAGAACGATGGTTTGGGTTAGAGGAGGAGAGAAGGCCTTAATCAAAAGATTTTCTTCCTCTAAATCATCTACGTCAGTAACAGAACCAAAGTCTTCTGCATCATTACAATCGCTAGTTACGTATTCACAAGAACCATCATTGTAAAGAGCTGAAGCATCGTAGTTACAAGCCGCTTCATCAGTACAACCAAGCTCAAGACAGCTCTCGAACTCACACTGGCCAAAGGCGGAGTAGTTACAAGCGTTTGGCTCGTAGCAGTAGTCGCTCATAGGAGCTGAACCTTCACAGAATGGAGGGAAGATACATGAGCCAGGAATGTAGTAGTCAGCATCAGGGTCGTAGTTACAAGCGAATGGAATAATACAACCGCCAACTAGTTCTGGGATACAAGTGCCGTTGTCTTCAGTAGCATCCGAATTGTAGTTCATCGCTGTTGGATCAGTACATCCAGGAATCTCGAGTTCATCACAAACTCCATCTTCGTCGACGTCATTGACACAGTTGCCGTCACAATCGATAAAGTCAGATTCTGGGTATACACATTCACTTTGGTCGTTAATGGTGTAGATAGCATCGTAGTTACACGCATCTTCGTCACCACAACCGACACAAGAACTGAAGTCACACATTAGAATGTCCATGTAATCAGCCTCACTGTCGTAGTTACATGCAAGTGGGTGGATACATCCGCCAACTAGACAAGAACCATCGTCTTCAGTTGCTCCTGGGTTGAAGTTTGGACTTGCAAAGTCTGTACATCCGTAAACTTCAAACTCGTCACAAACTCCATCTCCGTCAGCGTCATTGAGACAAACTCCGTCACAATCGTACCCAAATAGAGGATCCTCACAAGAGTCGTTGTCTATAGTTGCATCCGGATCGTAGTTACATGCGTCTGAGTCAGTACAACCTGCACATGAATCAAAGTCACACGAACCAGGTATTAAGTAACCAGCATTTGGATCGTAGTTACATGCGAATTCAATAATACAACCACCCTCAATACAAGAGCCATCATCATAAACTGCGTTTGGATCGTAGTTAGGATTTGAAGGATCTGTACAGCCCATTTCTTCGGAGTCACATATGCCGTTTTGGTTTTCATCAGATTCACAAGAACCTCCACAAATACCAATTGCATCATCTACGTTTCCATCACAGTCACAGAAACCTTCAGGAACACCAGGACCGTTACAAACGCCACATTCATCGTATTCACCAACACAGTCGTCGACGTCATCACAGATGCCATCTTCGTCAACATCGGCAGTACAATCGCCTCCACATACGCCGGCTGCGTCTAATTGGTTTCCGTCACAATCACAATCGCCAATTGGAATGTCTGAACAACCACAATCGTAGATCGCGCCAGGGCCGTTACAAACGCCACAGTCATCGTATTCACCTACACAAGCATCAACTTCATCACAGATGCCATCTGAGTCAGCGTCATTTGTACAATCGCCGTAACAGTTGAACATTGGGTTTTCAGGGTATTCACATTCAAGAGCATTTGAAAGTGTAGCCTCTGGATCATAGTTACATGCTACTGGGTCTGTACAACCGATACATGAAGTGAATTCACAGTCTGTGATAATCATGTAATCAGCATCAGGATCGTAGTTACAAGCAATTGGGTGGATACATCCGCCGACTAAACAAGAACCATCCTCTTCAGTTGCTTCAGGATTGTAGCCTGGGTTTGTAGGGTCAGTACAACCGTAAACCTCAAACTCGTCACAAACTCCATCTCCATCTGAGTCATTCACACATGATCCGTCACAATTGTAACCAAATTCAGGTCCCTCACAAGTATTATCATTGATCGTTGCATCCTCATCGTAGTTACAAGCTGTTGGGTCAGTACAACCAGAACAACTTACGAAATCACAAATACCTAAAATTAAGTACTCTGCATCTGGGTCGTAGTTACAAGCGATTTGGATTGTACAACCACCAGTTAAACAAGAACCGTCGTCGAAGGCTGCGTTTGGATCGTAGTTAGGGTTAGTAGGATCTGTACAACCCATTTCGTCTACGTCACAAATGCCGTTTGCGTTTACGTCTTCTTCACAGTCGCCGCCACAGTTGCCAAGGGCATCTGTTTCGTTTCCGTCACAGTCACAGTCACCTTCTGGAATGTCTGAACATCCACACTCGTACACTGCGCCGTCTCCGTTACACACTCCACACTCGTCATACGCTCCAACACAGTCGTCTACGTCGTCACAAATTCCGTCAGCGTCAGCGTCAGCAGTACAGTCGCCACCACACTCGCCTAGGGCATCAAGCTGGTTTCCGTTACAGTCACAATCTCCCTCTGGGATATCAGCACATCCACACTCGTAGATGGCTCCAGGTCCGTTACATACTCCACACTC
>PBNL01000054.1 GCA_002723115.1 Methanobacteriota archaeon
CTCATTTCCCTTGTTTCTACAGGCGAATTTGCCCTTGTGTGTTGGTTGTCGTTGAGATACAAAACCTCAGCTTCAGCCATCAACCTGTGTAGAGTAGAATCAAAATTTCCTAGCCATTGAACATTTTTGACCCCTGTTTGCTCTACAGCCTCTGCCTTTGTCAACTTTGCTCCATGCCAAATCGCAAGTTCTTCACTTGTTTCAAGAGAAAATAGTATTTCTCTATCATTTGGATCGTGCGCATCAGGGAAAAGAAGAAGTATGGTGTCTTCTTGGTCTACTCCCGACAAATAAAAGACGTCTGCAGCCTGCTTAAATGGTAGTGTACCATCAGCACTAGTTGGATAAATGTCGTTTGAAAAAAAGAGAGCTAATCCCTTGCTTTTCATTGCATCCATAAACGCTTTTCTGTTTCGCACATACAGCGATGAAGGTAATTTTTGATAACGCATGCCCGCAAGGTACGAAAGGCATTACCTTCGGGACATGAGTGAAAGCATTTCTACTTCTTCGGCTCCTAAGCCTGTTGGTTCTTATCCACATGCAAAAAAAGTTGGCAACCTCCTGTTTTTAAGCGGCGTTGGGCCGCGTAAAGCTGGCTCTGGAAACGGTGATAGTGTCGTTCCTGGACTTGAGTTAAATGAAAAAGGCGAGGTCGTTAAATTCGATTTCGAAGCGCAAGTGCATTCAGTTTTTGCCAATGTTAAAGCTGTATTAGACGCGAGCGGCAGTAGTTGGGAGGAATTAGTTGACGTTACCGTCTTCCTTGTGAATATGGAAAGAGACTTCAAAACCTTCAACAGAATATATGCCGAATACTTCCCTGGAGAATCTGAAAGCAGACCTTGCAGAACGACTGTAGAGATCAATTGCCTACCTACACCTATTGCAATTGAATTAAAGTGCATTGCAACTGTTAAATAATAACTAGGTTTTCCGAACTTGCAGGTATGCCTTCTAAGAACGAACTAAGCCCCGAAATCATAGAGAAAATCCAGCTTTTACAGGAGAAATATTCGTCTGTAGGGCAAGATTTAGCATCTTATCTAGACGGGCTACTTTACGCTGACTTCCTGACTTATTGGGATTATATAAATTTAGATACTCTGCTCACCCTTCAGCAGCCTAAGACGCCTTTTCCGGATGAGGAAATATTCATCATCTACCATCAGATAACTGAGCTGTACTTTAAACTAAGTTTGAACGAATTTGGTAGGCTGAGGACCGCTTCGAAAGAGGGTCCGATTACGCCGGAATTTTTGCTTGAGAGGGTGAAAAGGGTGAATAGGTACTTCGAGGCCTTGACTAATAGTTTTGATATAATGGTAGATGGGATGGACCAAAAGGAGTTCCTACAATTTAGGATGTCTCTGCTACCAGCTTCTGGATTTCAATCTGGTCAGTACCGAAAGATCGAAATCTGTTCGACTTCACTTGACCAAATCGTGCACAAAGATCTCCGCGATAAATACGATAATCACGGGGTGGCAGATATTGAGACCCTGGCTGAACACCTGTACTGGAGGGAAGGTGCAATCGAAATCAAAACCGGGAAAAAGACCCTAACCCTTCGTCAATTTGAGGACAAGTACGATGCAGAATTCCTTCAACTTGCGAGGGATGTTTTTGACTGTAATGTCAGAAAAGTTGCTAACGGATTAGAGTACAGCTCGGAAAACGAACATTTGAAAGACGAAATCGCTGCCGCTATGCGTTGGTTAGATGTTAACGTGAATATTAACTGGCCTTTAATGCACTACAAGAGTGCCGTGAGATATCTCCAGAAGGATGTGGAGGATATTGCGGCTACTGGAGGCACGAATTGGCAGAAGTACTTGCCGCCGAGATTCCAAAAGAGGATCTTCTATCCAGAACTTTGGACTGAAGAAGAGATCGAAAATTGGGGTAAAGGTTGGGTGAAACGAGAAGTGTTTAACATACATGAATAAAAAGTGGTTTCTTGTCATTTTGGGGCTTTCTGTGGTTCTTGCTGTTCTTCAGTTTAGTGGCAAGACTCCTGCTGTGATGTTAGTGGAGGCGGAGGCGGAGCCGAGAATCAGGTTTGGGCTTTTTTGGGATAGTTTGAGTGTTGATTCTGGTTCTATTAAATCAGGCCAAACCCTCTCACACCTCCTCGACCCGTACGGAATAACACCAGGGAAGGTAGCAACCCTTGCTGCTAACAGTAAAGATGTGTATAGAGTAACATCGATGAGACAAGGAAAGGATTGGTGGTTAGCCTCTAGTTTGGACTCTGTGCCTGAACCATTATGGTTTATTTATGAGCGCAATAACACTGACTATGTAGTTTTTTCACTGAAGGATACATTGGGTGCGAGATTGGGTTCATATCCCGTCGACACTGTATACAGGAGGGTTCAAGGTGTAATAGAAAATTCTCTTTATCTAGATTTAGAAAAGATGGGGGAAAGTCATCTTTTAGCTCTTTCGATGTCGAAGGTGTACGATTGGACAATTGACTTTTCTCACGTTAGAAAGGGAGACACATTTGATGCTTACTACTTTCAACAGAAAGTAAATGGTGCCCTTGTGGGTATGCCTGAAATTCTCTCTTCATCATTTACTCATGTTGGAACAGAATTCAAAGCTTACAGGTTTGATCAAGGAGATGGTCCTGATTGGTTTGATCCAACAGGAGCTTCATTAAGAAAGAACTTTTTAAAGACTCCAATAGAATTTGGCCGAATGTCTAGTGGATTTAATAAAAAGAGATTTCACCCTGTACTTAAAAGAGTAAAAGCACATTTGGGAACGGATTACGCTGCCCCTAAGGGAACTCCAATTAGAGCTGTAGGTAGTGGAGTGGTGACAAAGAGTGAGTACAAGGCAAACAACGGAAACTACGTTAAGATTAGGCATAACGGCACATATGAAACTCAATACCTACACATGAGTAAAAGGC
The DNA here is from genome assembly GCA_002723115.1 of Methanobacteriota archaeon. GTDB lineage: Bacteria > Bacteroidota > Bacteroidia > Flavobacteriales_D > Sanyastnellaceae > UBA974. The sequence goes on from PBNL01000054.1 coordinate 2,924, forward strand.
TCGTGAAAGTTGGGGATGTTGTCAAGCAAGGTCAGGTAATTGGTAAAGTTGGTAGCACGGGGTTAGCAACTGGGCCTCACGTCTGTTTCAGGTTCTGGAAGAATGGGGAGCAGGTTGATCATAGAAGAGAAGCATTCCCCCCTGACACTCCAATTAGGTCTGAAAAAATGGATGAGTTTGCTGAAGCTGTAAAGCAACTAGAGTTTGATGCTGAGTACGTGCTGAATCTAGTTGAAAGGATGGGGAATTGATACGAATCCGTATTCCTTTTTAATCTTTATTACTGCCATTACATTCCATAGTACAGTGCAAATTGATGTCGCATATGCTGCGCCAAGAATACCAAACTTAGGGATAAGGAATAAATTCATTGCAATGTTGAATGCGCTTGCAATTACAATAATATTTCTAGCTGTTTTCTCAAAACCTGTCATGCTCAACAAGTACATAACGGGTCCACAAAGAGCGTTTAAGATTGAACCAATTGAAAGAACAATAAGTGGTGCTGTTCCTCCAGTAAATTCCTCTCCAAAAAATTCAAGTATAAAACTTGGGAAAAGTTGAATTACTATGAAAATAGGTACGCTAATTAGCAAGTTTAAGTAACCTATATTTCTAACTATTTTCCTTAACCCATTTATATCTCCTTTCGTTTTAAAAGAACTAAACATTGGAGCAGCTATTGAATTAATCGCGTATTGTGCAACTGTAATAAGAGCGGCCACTTTAAAAGCAAGCCTATAAATTCCTACTTCTGTTTCTTCGTAGAAATATTCAATCATTAGCGTGTCTGTCCAATTCATAACCATGAACATAGAAGCATGGAGTAGCATTGGAAATGCAACTGCTAAAATTGTTGATGATAGGAATGGCGTAGATGAGGTTTGGGCTTCGCCTAATTCATAAATTCTTTTTGGAGCATCTATTCCAGCAACAACAGAAAGCATAACTGCACCAATGCCAAACCCAACTAAAGGAACATGTATCCAAGATGGGTAAAGTGATTTAAGAATAAGTATGGCAAAACAGGCAATGAAAATTGTCGTCCCCCTCTGGTAGATTGAATATGCAACCATATTCTTCATCCCCCTAAAAGCCTCTGAATTAAGTCCTATCCAAGTTGAGAAAGGAACAATGAAGGCGGTGATTCTAATCCCCTCTGCAAGATGGTTTGAATTGAAAAAACTTGCTATAAAATCAGCGCCAATAAACAATCCTATTCCCATTAAAATTGAAAGAGGAATAGCCCTGCTAAGAGTAAATTTATATGTGTCTCTTAGGTGTGAAAACTCCCCCTGCTCTCTAAACTGTGGAATGAATTTTACAAGCGCGCCATCAAAGCCCATTCGGCCTAGAACTCCAATAATAGTGAGAATTGTAAGGCACATTTCGAATAGACCAAATGTTTCTGCACCATAACTAGTTGTTATCAAATAGGTGACAGCATATCCAGCCAGACCACCTAAAACTCTGAAAAAAAAAACCATCCCTGAACCCGTCAAAAGCTTGACAAAGTCGGGGTTTAAGTTTTTCAGGAATTTTAAGACGGAATTGATCATGCCCTCAGTTAACGTACAGAAAATGCTAAACCGTACATCTTCATTTGTTTTACCATTGAAAGAAGTCCGTTAGAACGAGTTGGGCTAAGGTGAGCGTTTAAGCCTATTTCTTCAAGAAAATGTAGATTCGATTCCGCAATTTCTTTTGGTGTCGCATCGCTCAGGACTCTAATCATCAAGGCAACTAACCCTTTAGTTATTATTGCATCCGAGTCTGCTTCAAAAACCACATTCCCCTCTGGACTCATTTCAGCTGAAAGCCAAACCCTACTTTGACAACCTTTTATAAGATTATCATCAATCTTTTTTGACTCGTCAATAAGATTTAGCTCTTTACCGAGCTCGATGATGTGCTCATACTTTTCCATCCAATCGGGAAACATTTCGAATTCCTCGATTATTTGGTTTTGTCTTGAATCTATAGTTGCAGACATGATGCAAAGATATCACCTAAGCATCTTGACAGCCCTCTCAACACCTGCAACTAAGGCATCAACTTCCTCAAATGTTGAATAGGCTGCAAAAGATGCCCTAACTGTTCCAGGAATACCCAGTTTATTCATGATGGGCTCTGTACAATGATGACCTGTTCTAACTGCTACTCCAAGTTGATCTAATATCGTTCCTATGTCAGACGGATGTGTCCCATCCACTAAGAAAGAAACAACACTTGCCTTATCCTTTGATGTGCCAATCAGCCTCATTCCTTCTATTTCAGAAAGCCTCTCAGAGGCATACTTGATCAACGCTTCTTCGTGTTCTGCAATTTTATCTAACCCCACAGAATTAATCCAATCCAATGCAGCACCCAATCCTATTACTCCACTCAAATGAGGCGTTCCCGCCTCAAATTTATACGGTGGTACATTGAATGTTGTTTCCTCCTCGAAACTCACTGTTTGGATCATTTCCCCACCTCCTTTCCAAGGTGGCATTTCTTCCAAAAGCTCGGCTTTTCCATAAAGAAATCCCACGCCTGATGGGCCGTACATTTTGTGTCCTGATGCAGCATAAAAATCGCATCCGATATCACGAACGTCAATTTTTTTATGTGGAACTGCTTGTGCTCCATCAACAAGCACAACAGCTCCTACTTCATGAGCTTGTGCTGTAATGCGCGTTACGTCATTAACAGTACCTAGTGTGTTTGACACATGGCTTACACATAACAATTTTGGCGATCTAGACAAAGCCGCTTTGAGACTCTCTTCACACAATGAGCCGTCTTCATCAATTTCAATAACAACAATGTCAAACCCTTTTTCTTTTGCCAAAATCTGCCAAGGAACAATATTGCTGTGGTGTTCCAATCTAGTCAATGCAACTACATCCCCTGAATTCAAATTCGCCCTTCCCCATGTTCCTGCAACAAGATTTATGCTGTCTGTAGTTCCCGATGTGAAGATTATTTCCTCGCGCCTAGCTGCATTTATGTGCTCTGTAAGTTTTGATCTTACTCCTTCATATGCTTCTGTTGCTTGTGTCGCAAGCGTGTGCACGCCTCTATGAATATTGCTGTGAAAATGTGCCTCGTATTCTCTTTGTGCTTCAATAACTACACGTGGTTTTTGAGCCGAAGCTGCACTGTCCAAATAAACTAAAGGATGACCATAAACCTCCCTATCCAAAATTGGAAATTCACGCCTCAAAGCATTCAGGTCATATGCTGCATTACGCTTCATGCCCAACCGTGCCTTTCAGAATAAAGCCTTAGAATTTCATTTCTAACCTCCTCCCTGTCAACCGAAGAAATCACATCGCCAACATAGGCTTTAACAAGTAAAGCTTTAGCTTCATCAGATCCAATTCCTCTTGATTTAAGGTAAAATAGAGCCTCCTTATCAAACTGTCCTACTGTACATCCATGAGAACACTTGACGTCATCCGCATATATTTCCAGTTCTGGTTTAGCATTTATTGTTGCACCCTTATCAGCTACGATATTTGAGTTTTGCTGGAATGCATTCGTTTGCTGAGCATCCTTTCGCACAAACACTTTTCCGTTAAACACACCAGTTGATTTATCGTACATAATTCCTCTGTACAATTCAGATGATGTGCCATTAGGATAAGCGTGATCCATCACAGTGTGATTGTCTACATGTTCTGTCCCAGTTGGTAAATATGCACCGTTGAAGGTCGAATCAGTTCCTGGTCCGTTTGCAACTATTTCCAGCTCATTTCTTACCCAATGGCCTTTAATTGTAAAGGTGTTGATTTTTACTCTACTGTCTCTTTCTTGCTTAATGTACTCATGAGAAAATTTGAAAATCTCACCCGCTTCGTTACAAATTTTGTCTACTCTCAAGTAGGCGTTTGAAGATACGTTTGCCTCCAAAATACCATTGCACATGCCTGATGATTTTTCAGACGCACTAGACCAAACCACAACTTCAGCACCTGCCCCTTCTTCCAACTCAATATAGTGTCGTGGGAGCGCCGCAATATCAGCACCGTCTGTTAGGTGATGAATTACAACTGGCCTATCTAAGCTTACGTTTTTTGAAACCTTCAGAAAAAGCCCATCTTGGTGATATGCTGCATTCATCGCACCTACCCACTCCCTTTTATGGTAGTCATTTGTAAACTCTGCTCCAACCTCACTCAATGGCATGCATATCACATCGTCATCAATAGGCATGTCGCTAAGAGAACTAACGTAGTGACCATTTCTAAAAACTAGTCTATAAGAATCTAGGAATGGCACTGGATCAGGCAGAATCTCTTCAGGCCAAACCACACCCTCACCAGAGCACGTGTTTAATGACGTATTTAGAAGCTTCGAAATCGGTGAATACTTCCACCTCTCAGACCTTCTTCCTGGAACGGGAAGATCGACTAAGTACTGATCGCCTTGTGATCTTAGCCCCCTAGAATTCTCAGGGGCTTTAAAATTTGATATGAAGCTTTCTTTAGATCCAGTCATATCCTTTTTCTTCTAACTCTAGTGCAAGTTCCTTGCCTCCGCTTTTTACGATTTTACCCTCAGATAGTACGTGGACATAATCAGGAACAATGTGGTCTAGTAATCTTTGATAGTGAGTAATAACAATAAAGCTTCTATCAGAATTTCTCATTGCATTTACTCCCTGAGATACTACTCTAAGTGCATCAATGTCTAAGCCTGAATCTGTTTCGTCTAGAACAGCAAGTTTGGGCTCAAGCATAGCCATCTGGAAAATCTCATTTCTCTTCTTTTCTCCTCCTGAAAAGCCTTCATTAACTGATCTGTCTCTAAGGCGACCGTCAAGTTCAACAAGCGATGCACAATCCTTCACCTTTTGTAAAAAATCTGTTCCTTTTATTGGGTCGAGGCCTTGATGAGCTCTTTTACCATTTATGGCAGCCTTCATGAAATTCATGTTGCTCACTCCAGGGATTTCAACCGGGTATTGGAAAGCTAAGAACAGTCCTTCGCGTGCTCTATCGCTTGCATCCATTTCCAATAAGTCAACTCCGTCGAAATCGACAGAGCCATCAGTGACCTCGTATGACTCCCTTCCTGAAAGAACAGAAGCAAGAGTTGACTTTCCTGAACCATTTGGCCCCATGATAGCGTGTACTTCCCCGGGCCCTACTTCTAAGTTTAGACCTTGTAAAATTTGAGTGTCCCCGACTTGGGCGTGTAAGTTTTTAATCTTTAGCATTATCCTACAGATCCTTCTAATGAAATTGTCAAAAGTTTTTGGGCTTCTACAGCAAACTCCATTGGAAGCTTATTTAGCACCTCCTTTGCATAGCCCTTTACGATAAGTCCTATAGCCTCTTCTTCATCTATGCCTCTTTGTTGGCAATAGAATATTTGATCCTCCCCAATTTTAGAAGTCGTTGCCTCGTGCTCAATTTTAGCCGTTGGATTGCTTGCCTCTATGTATGGGAAGGTGTGTGCACCGCATGTGCTCGACATAAGAAGCGAGTCACATACAGAGAAATTTCTTGCATTTGTCGCTCCAGGATGAATTTTAACTAAACCCCTGTAGCTGTTTTGAGAATTGCCTGCTGAAATACCCTTTGAAATAATTGTCGATCTCGAGCGCTTGCCCAAGTGGATCATCTTTGTACCTGTATCAGCTTGTTGCATGTTGTTTGTAACAGCAACACTGAAGAATTCTCCAATACTATCATCTCCTTTAAGAATGCAGCTAGGGTATTTCCAGGTTACAGCCGACCCAGTTTCAACCTGTGTCCAACTAATCTTAGATCTTTTGTAGCAAATCCCTCTTTTAGTAACAAAATTGTATACTCCACCCTTACCCTTTTCATCTCCTGGATACCAATTCTGTACGGTACTGTACTTAACCTCAGCATCGTCAAGGCTAACTATCTCAACTACGGCTGCGTGTAATTGGTTTTCATCTCGTTGTGGAGCTGTACAGCCTTCGAGGTAACTAACATATGAGCCCTCGTCAGCGATTAGTAAAGTTCTTTCGAATTGTCCAGTTCCTGCCTCGTTTATTCTAAAGTAGGTACTTAGTTCCATTGGGCATCTAACCCCTTTGGGGATATAGCAAAATGACCCGTCTGTAAATACCGCTGAATTTAATGCTGCGTAATAATTATCCCTCTGGGGAACTACTGTACCGATGTATTTCTTCACCAGCTCAGGGTGCTCTTGTATTGCCTCACTTAAAGAACAAAAAATCACTCCTAGTTCAGCTAGTTTATCCTTGAAAGAGGTCGCAACACTAACACTATCCATTACAAAGTCAACTGCAACACCACTAAGTCGCTTTTGCTCTTCTAGACTAATCCCAAGCTTTTCCATTGTCTTTCTCAACTCTGGGTCAACTTCATCTAGAGATTTAAGTTCCGTTTTCTTTTTAGGTGCTGAGTAATAGCTGATGGCTTGAAGATCTGGTTTGGGGTATTCAAGATGTGCCCATTCTGGTTCCTCCATCTCAGACCAAATCTTAAATGCAGCCAATCTCCATTCAAGCATCCATTCGGGCTCGTTTTTTTTGGCACTAATCTCCCTAATAACATCCTCATTAAGTCCCGGAGCTATTGTATCGGATTCAATATCCGTTGTAAATCCAAACTCGTAACTCTTCCCAGTTACCTCATTGAGTAATTTATCTTCTTCTGTTTGGCTCATAATTCGCTCTTAATTCAAAGAGAAAAACTCTCTCCACAACCACAAGTTCTGTTTGCATTTGGGTTATAAAACTCAAACCCTTTTCCATTTAAACCACCGCTGTAACGTAGTTCTGTGCCCACTAAATACAAGAAGCTTTTTTTGTCAACTACAATCGTAACACCCTTATCCTCAAAGCTTTGATCACCTTCCTTCAATTCAGAGTCAAAATCCATCTCGTACATTAGCCCAGAACAACCGCCTCCTTTGACGCCTACCCTGACAAAACTAGATTCAGGCATACCCTCTTCACCCAAGATTTTTTTAACCTGTTTAGCTGCACTATCACTCACTGTTATCATGGTGCAAAAATACCATAAAAAGGGGATGTTTGTTGCTGCTATTCAGAATCGTTATAAATAAGCGTGGGCAATTTTTTCTTTAGTGCTGTAGTTCAGATATCAACGATTCAAATCGCATCTTTGAATTATGGATAAAATGCCTGCTTCTCAAGCTACAACGACCTTTACTACAATTGTTGGAATGACTCTAACATTAGTGCTTGTGGGACTTTTAGCTGTTGTAGCTATGCTAGGCTCTAGATGGGAAAAACAACTAAGACAAGAAGTGAGGATACAGGTGTACTTCCAAAGAGATCTAGACCAAACTATTCTTAAAACTGCTCTGGCATCCGTAGAAACTGACGAGGCTGTTGAAGATGCTCATTATTTAGACCCACAAAAAGAAGCGCTAAAACTAGAAGAAACACTTGGTGAGGACTTTATTGACTTTCTTGGTTATGTCCCACTTCCACCCGCAATGGACGTGAAAGTTCGAAGCAATTGGGGAACATCTGACAAGCTACCTGGTCTAGCTGAAAGAATAAATGAAATTCCAGGGGTAAGCGAGGTGGTTTGGCAAAACAATCTATTGGCAAAAATCGAAAACACTATTCGTAGACTGTTCTATCCTTTAGTGGGATTAGCCGCGGTTTGTTTTGGCATTGCTCTAGCATTGATGAACAACACCGTTAGACTAACCGTTTTTGCAAGAAGGTTCTTAATACGCAACATGCAGCTTGTTGGTGCTAAACCAAGCTTCATAAGACGTCCTTTCATAAAGCAAGGAATGTTGCTTGGCATTACCTCTGGCTTTTTGGCATTAGCATTCATCATGAGTGGCCTAACTGTATTGAAATCATATAGCCCAGAAGCATCAATAAATCTAACTGTTGAATTTATAGGTTTGATGGCAGGTGGGTTAACTACAATTGGCGGTCTCCTAGGAATCATTTCAACAACTCTTGCTGTAAACAGATACTTAAGGCTTGATTTAGGCAGGCTTCATTAAATTAAATTCGCATTATGAGTAATTCAAATTTTGCCTTTTCAAAAGAAAACTACATGTGGCTAGGAATAGGAATTGTATTGTTGATCATAGGGTATCTTCTAATGAGTGGCGGCGGTTCTGAAAACCCAAACGAATTTCACGCAGATCAAATTTTCAGTGCACGCAGAATTACGCTTGCGCCCATTACCGTACTTGCCGGCTACGGAACCATACTCTACGCTATTCTTAAAAAGTCGTGATTGAGGAGATCTTATCTTATTTGATTTTGGGGCTTGTCCAAGGCTTCACTGAATTCCTCCCCGTTTCTAGCTCAGGTCACCTCACACTTTTTTCTGAACTTCTAGGCATCAAAAGTGATGACATTACATTTAAAATTCTAGTACATTTTGCAACTGCTTTAAGTACAATCATTGTGTTTCGCAAGGACATTCTCATGTTATGTAAAGGGGTTACCAATCCCCAAGATAGTTTTGCCAGAAAATACATAGGGCTTCTTGCAATTAGCGCTATCCCAGCAGCAATTGTGGGATTCACTTTAAAAGACCAAATCGAAGCGCTCGACAGCCCTCAGTTTGTTGGTTATATGCTCATTGTCACGGCTGTAATTCTGGCTATTTCTCAAAAAATAGAGTCTAATACTAAAGGTGAAGTAAGTGGAGGCAAATCTATGCTGATAGGCCTATCACAAGCCCTAGCAATACTTCCGGGTATAAGCAGGTCGGGTAGCACAATAAGTACAGCATTAATTCTAGGCGTTTCTCGCCAAGAAGCTGCAAGATTCAGCTTCTTAATGGCTCTTCCTGTAATTCTTGGTGCTACTCTCCTCGAAGCAAAAGACTTAGTGGCTGAAGGCGTAACATCATATGGCCCTATGATGGGATATGTAGTTGGAGTTCTGGCGGCATTTATCTCAGGATTACTTGCCTGTAAACTAATGATACGATTAGTGAAGGGTACTAACCTTCTGTGGTTTTCCGTTTACTGTGCAGTAATCGGTCTAATCTCAATCATATTATAACTCAAATGAGAAATCCCATTTCCACTTCATTAATTCTGTTTGCAATTGTTCTTTTATCAGGTTGTGTAGAGGCAACATTCCCAGAGCCAATGCCTTTTAACAGAGTGAATAAAACATTTTTCCCTTCTACTATGCAGGGTGATTGGACATATAAAGGAGATAGCAATGAATTAGAAGAAAACATTACTGTCAACGCTCAATATGTAGACCTAGGAGATGAAAACATCGTGCTTAGCGACAGAACGGTTCTTAGAAAATTCAATGGATATTATATCCTAAGTACATATTTAGACAAAGCTGAGAGATACAGTGTATTGGTCACTAAACTAAATGGCAATGTGCTTAGCGTTTACAAATTCGATTGTGAGGATGAAGAAAAGGTAGAGAACTGGAAGTCTATTTTAGGTGAAGAGTCCGTCGAAGTAATCACAAAGGATAATAAGGGAATAGATATTGAGGAAGTCAGGCTCAACCCAGCCAACAATTCTACATTTAGACAGCTATTAACCAAAGGAGGCTTGACACATATTGGAGATTATGTAAGATGACAAAAAAGAGACTCGGCGCCATAGTACTCATCATCCTATTTATTTCAATAGGTGGCCTATGTGCTTTTGTCTTTTTACAGGGTGATGTTTGGAAAGAAATTGCTTTAAATTCTATCAATGAAAACATCTCAACTGAAATGAGGGCTGGAGATGTAGACATCAGTTTTCTTTCTACTTTCCCTAGTGTAAGTGTTGTCATCAATGATGTTGTAATTAAAGGCTTGCCCCCTAGAGCTGGTGTTGAGGGAGATGATCTACTTAACGTTGAAAAACTAGGTGTTGCTTTTTCTCTTTGGGAGGTGGTTTTTGGCACACCAGTAATACGCTCTATCTACATCGAAAACGGAGAGTTAAGAGTAGAAGAATTTGCGAATAAATGGAATTTTGAAATTACCCAGGACTCTAATGGAAGTGAAGAATTCGAAGTTTCTCAAATACACTTATCACATATTGATTTCACTTATATCTCAAAAGGAGAGGTAAAATCGACTGGTATTTTAAATAAAGTAATTATAGTAGACCAAACTATAGGCCTATCATTCGAAGACCTTAAACACAATTCAATCAATGATGTGTTTGTTCCCTTGTATGGTGAATTAAGTGCCAGATATGAAAGGACAGAAACAGAAGGATATTCGGCAATAATAAAAGGCGTACTTGGTGGAATTGGCCTGGAAACTGAACTGATCTGGGAGGGAGATGGTTTGGATTTAATTGGTCACTTTTCAAACGTAGAAAAATCTGATCTACAAAGAGTCTTTTTGAATAAGGAGCCCTTTGAGGGTTGGAGTTATGGCGGTGTCACAAAATTGTTTTTCCATTCCGATCGTTCATCAGCCCGAATTGACTTCTCGCTTCCAGAAGCTGATTTTGCAGTTTCTCCCGATTTGACTGGACTGTCGTTAAATAATAAAGGTGTAGTTTCAGGGAAGGGTAGGGTAAACATTGACTACGATAGAGATGAACTAGGATTTACATTAGATGGCTTCAGTATCAATTCAAATGGTTTAAACTTGAACCTAGATGGGGTGGCTGAGGTTTGGGATAAAAGACCGCTTGAATTAGATGTAAATGGAACTTTAGATTTGGGGTCTTCATATCTGTCGTGGGTGCCAGATGTGTCGAGCAACACACAATCAATTATGCCAGTAGAAGGAAATATTTCATTTTCATCTTTATTGTCTATTCCTCCAAGTGGAGACGTGAAATTCTCTACTGTACAAATTGAATCCTCTTCCATAAAAGGATCTCTCAATTCAAGCCCGTACTCTATTTCAAACCTGATGTGTGATTATTCTCGTGGACTTTTTAATCTCAAGGGAGCAAGCTTTAATTGGGCTGGAAACGTAGGAGAAATTAATAGTCGTATTACTTCTTTTGAAGAGGCTCTTGATGGAGGTCAAATTCAAGGCTCTGTTCAAATTACAGCAGAAAGTATCGTAGTAGACCCAATTCTAGAATGGTGGGGAAATCGCTCTAATTCATCTGATACAGATGCCCCCCTAACAATTCTTCCTCTTGGCTCTTCTCTAGCATATACTATTGGATCTGATCTTTTAATGTGGGACGACCTAGAATGTTCCAATACATCTAGCAAGGGAGAGATTACTTCTAAAAAATTACGTATCTCCTTTGCAAAGGCCAATCTCTTAAGTGGCGAAGCCACTATTCAAGGGCAATTAAAAACAGCTTCAGAAAAGATTGTTTTAGGTATAATGGGCTCTGCTGAGGGTTTCTCATATTCAGACCTTTTCAGAGTGTATGAAAACTTTGGGCAGGATGTATTGAGGGCTGAACATATGCAAGGAAGGGGTGATATAGCAGGGAGTATGAATCTAGTTTGGGATAAAGAAGGAAATTGGGAATCAAATTCCTTTGATGCAGAACTTCAAGCAAGCATTTCAAATGGAAGATTGAAAGGATTAGAGGTGTTTGATGATGTCGCAGATTATTTAAAAGAAAACCGGCTAATAGCGCCTCTTGTAGACCCAGAAGATCTAAGAAAGAGATTGTCATACATTGAGTTTGATTTTGTTGAAACTCCCGTTACAGTTAAACTGTCAACTGCAAGCATCCCATTTACTAGCATACAATCATCTGCTATGAACGTAAGCCTTGAGGGAAGCCAAACCTTCGAAGGAGGAATTGATTACACACTTGGTTTTGCTTTAAGAGATCTAAGAGACAATAAACAAGGGGAATTTGGTGATATTCAGGATGATGGTCTTGGCAACATGTTCTTTCTAGGAATGGATGGCACTCTTGATGAGCCTGTTTACAGTTATGATAGACAGGCTGCAAAGGCTAACAGGCGAAGGGCCATTAGTAATGAAGCACAAAGAATTAAAGATGCATTCTCTAAAGATCCTGATAGTTCAGAAGAGCCCAAACCTCAAAATACTCCTAGCAGCTCTTGGCGAGAAAACTCGGATGTGTTAGACGATCCTGACGATGACGACTTTTAGATTAACACTATCTTTACAGCCTTAATGGCCAATGACAAGCACATATCACTTACAGAAATTATTGAGTCTCTGAGTAATGGAGTAGAGTCAATCAATTCTGGTGATGCTTCAAAAGAAGAAGTTCATGAGATGCTGGCTTTGTCTAGGGAACTTCACGAAAGGCTTGCTGTTTTAAGATTTAAAGCTTTTGAAGCAGCAGCTTTAGAGCGGGAAGAAATTAATGAGGAAAATGATGAAGCCCAAATAGATTTAATGGACTCTATCAAAGAAGTGAGCCTTGTAGAAAAACATCAACTGTCCCCATTAAGTTCTGTAGGTGAAGGCCTAACCATCCTTGAAAGGGCTAACTACACATCTACTCTATTTTCAAACGATGAAGTAAAGTTCAACGATATGCTTGATGCTGTCGATGGATGCGGGACCGTTAACCAAGCAGTTGATTTATTTCGCAATTCAATTTCTCCATCAGGAAGAAAGGAGGAAGTGGCTTTAGCAATGGAGTCTTTTGAAAAAAGGATACCACGTATTTTCTTTAGCTAATGAGTGAAGGAAGGTTAGATATCATACCTACTCCAATAGGGAATTTAGGTGATATGACAGAACGATCAATTGAAGTTCTTAAGGCTTGTGATTTAATTCTTGCTGAAGACACGCGAACAACTGGCAATCTTCTAAGGCATCTTGGAATTGATAAGCCTATGATATCATTCCACCTGCACAATGAACACAAGGTGGTCAAGTCTGTTGTAGAAGCTATCAGCTCAGGGCTTCACTATGCTTTATGCTCTGATGCAGGGACTCCCGGCATCTCAGATCCAGGATTTTTACTTGTAAGAGAATGTGTTGAGCAAGGAGTAGAGGTGAGCTGTCTTCCCGGTGCTACGGCATTTGTGCCTGCACTAGTAGTTTCTGGACTGCCTTGTGACAGATTTGTCTTTGAAGGTTTTTTGCCACACAAAAAGGGTAGGCAGAAGAAGTTGCAGTCATTAATTACTGAGGAGAAAACTATCGTTCTTTATGAATCTCCCCATAGGATTGTAAAACTCTTAGAGGAATTGGTTGGATATGAATGTGGTGAAAGAAAAATTGCTGTTTGTCGAGAGCTGTCTAAACTTCATGAGGAAGTTGTAAGAGGGAGTGTGAATGACGCTCTTGAGCACTTTTCAACCAAAGCTCCCAAAGGAGAGTTTGTTGTCGTTCTCGAAGGAGTATCCTAGAATATTAGCGAGTGAATTTCGCTAACTCTTTTTACTGTAATTACTTCTAGGCCTAATGGGGCACTTGGCTTTTTGCTATGGCCGCTTATAAGCATGCGATTCATTCCTAATCTTTGAGCTTCAGCCATTCTAGCCTCTATTCTTGGAACGGGTCTGATTTCGCCACTTAGCCCTACTTCTCCTGCAAAACAAATGTCTCTATCAAGAGGTAAGTCAAGACTAGAAGAAAGAATCGCAGCAACAACTGCAAGGTCATTTGCAGGGTCAACAATTTTAAGACCTCCTGCCATATTTAAAAAGACATCAAAGGAAGCTAGCTTAAATCCGCATCTCTTTTCAAGAACTGCAAGAAGCATATTCAATCTTCTAAGGTCGAAAGCTGTCCCAGATCTTTGAGGTGTACCATAAACTGCCGTGCTAACTAATGCCTGCACTTCAACCAAAATAGGCCTTACCCCTTCCAGGCTAACTGAAATTGCGGAACCGCTAGTAGGTTCTCCAGCCTCGGTAAGCAAAACATCGCTAGGGTTACTCACTCTCTTCAGACCCTCTCCCATCATCTCATAAATACCCAGTTCAGACGTTGTCCCAAATCTGTTTTTTGATGCTCGAAGCATCCTATATGAATGACTTCTATCACCCTCGAATTGTAACACAACATCTACCATGTGTTCAAGAATTTTTGGTCCTGCAATAGAGCCCTCTTTTGTAATATGACCAACTAAGAATACAGGTAGATTTCTTGCTTTTGCATGAGAGGTTATTGATGCTACTGATTCTCTAATTTGAGAAACTGAACCTGGAACTCCATCTATTTCAGGTTGATCTAGAGTTTGAACTGAATCAATAACAAGCAGCGAATATTCCTCTTGTTCAAGTGCTTGTAATATTATCGGTACTTGAGTCTCAGGTAGAATCATTAATTCCTCTGGAACATCTCCTATTCTACTTGCCCTCATTCTGACCTGTTCAGGACTCTCCTCTCCACTAACATATAGGACTTTCAATCCTATAGAACCCGTTAAAAATGCCACCTGCAACATTAGGGTAGATTTACCAATCCCAGGTTCACCTCCAAGAAGCATGAGAGAGCCCGGAACAACACCTCCACCTAACACCCTATCAAGCTCTTTTTCTCCCGTTACTAGCCTTTTTACATTGTCAATTTGTACGTCCTTAAGAGGTCGTGGAGCTTTTAAAGCTTGAGAGCTGTGATGTCTGTGTGATCGCTTAGAAGACGTAGCTACAACTTCTTCCTTAAGCGTGTTCCATTCTGAACAACCCGGACATTTTCCTACCCACTGGGCAGTAGTCGTACCACAATCCGAACATACGTATTGAGTACGGGGCTTCGCCAATGTCTTTTGATATTAGTCTTGGTGTCTGAAAATTGTAATTGTACTACTGTGCTCTTCGTCTAATAACGAAATGTATACAGTGTAGTAATAAACGCCATCAGAAAGCGGAGATTCCCTTTTGTTTTCACCACTCCATGGTTCGCTATTTTCATATGAAAGATCCTCAAACACTTGATTTCCCCATCTATCAAATACTCTTAGTATGATGTACTCTCCTGAAGTTTGAAGGTAGTTATCCAAGCCATCAATAATAAGATACGTATTAGCATCATCACCGTTATAAGGAGTTAAAACGTTAGGCAATTCTATTCCACAAACGTCTCCAGGCCCTGGATTAGTGTGAATGTGGAATGCTTCACTTTCAGCGCCACAAGGGGTCTCAGTCATCCCTATAAGATCAAAGTAGTGTTCGCAATCTTCTGGGAAGACATCATTGATAAAGCTTTGGAAGCCTGAGCTACCGTCGCCATAATAGAAGTTTTCGTCTCCGCATTCTATCCACCAAGTGAAATCAGCATATGGAGGTCCAGGCTGAACTTCGTTTAAATCAAAATCGTAATAAACGTTGTCGCACATCACCACGGTTTGGTCTGACTCTGGGTTTCCATCCTCATCTAAGTAAGGGTATGGAATCTCGTCTACAGTCGGCTCAATTGTTGGAGGTAATCCAATGTAAAGCTGTATGCAGTGCTCTGTAATACCACATCCGTATGGATCTAGTACTTCAACACAAATGTCCTCACCGTTATAAGCCCATAATGGATCTCCGTTCTCGTCGAATAATGGATTTCCATCTTCATCGGTAGCTTGAGGTACAGTCCAAGAGAAGCCCTCAGAACCATCAGGCCAAGTAGCTTCGTAATCGTCGTTTGGCAAGCTCAAATTAATGGTTGTTATTCCATCTCCATTACAATCGGCAAAAATGCCACCCTCCTCGTCTTCGAATATGTTTTCAATTTGACTTACAATGTCAACGAATCCACAATTAATGTTACCATCAGGGTAGCATGTGTTTGTTACAATCACACAGTATGAACCAGTTTCAGAAACTATTAATTCTTGACCTGTTTCTCCTGGAATAGTTTCTCCATTAAAAGTCCATTCATAAGTAGAGGTCTCATCGTTTTGGTCTCCTGCAATTGGATCAATCTCAATCTCATCACCCTCGTCACATAAGAACATGCTGTCGATTAGCGGCGGGAAGAACGCCTCTACTTCCACTGATGCCTCATCTGTACCACAACCATTTTCTATTTCTACAGTAAGGGTTGTGTTTGTGTATTGAGTATAAGTGTAGTCGTTTTCTAAAATGTCATCATCTCCAGGGTATGGCCAATTTATCTCCGCTGTCCCACCAGCATCTGTTGTATCTGCTACAAGCTCTAGCTCAGCTCCATCACAAAGGATTACATCGGTCTCATTAAGTAAAATTGTAGGCGGAAGAGTAACCTCAACTTCATAGCAATACGGAATGTTGCAGTTTTCTTCGTAGAAACACAATTCATACATGCCAAATTCAATAGGAGCCCAAAGAGAATTGTACTGATCTGTGTATTCAAACCATGAAGTTCCAGGCCCTTGGGTTTCTTCCCAATATCCGTTTGCTTCTTCTACTTCACACATTGCCGGTGCAGAGTAAATTATTCCAGAACTTATGTCTGAAATAATGGTTTGGTTCTGAGAGTTAGAACAATTAAAAACTTGGATTTGGTTAAATGCGTCAGCATTAACATCCGCAGATATATACTCCACCTCTATTGTGTCACCAAATGCAATTGGCACAGAGAATGTGTCGAAAGTGCTATTGATCAAAGTAAGGGTAGAAACAACTTCTCCGTTTACAATAATATTAACGAAACTTCCCTCCCATCCATCATTGTTAGATGTGATTAGGTAGATGTTAAAATCACCCTCTTCAGTTCCCTCATAACCACCTGCGAATTCTACCGTGTCTAGACCTGTACACATTGGAGGGATCGTCATGTCAGGAATGTCAGCACCAATATTATTTATTTGGAATACACGCTGTCCAAAACATCCTGCTTCATCTTCAACTAACAACCTATACATACCGGCTGCAAGCCAAGCACCACTTTCATCTGCAGTTACGTCATAAACTTCTCCTCCGAGTCCGTTCCAGTCTGCTTCCCATTCGTACCCAACAAATACTTCATCCACGTCAGGAACAACCTGAACAAAAGCTGAATCGTCATCGCATATGAAAGGCGGATTAGGAGTGTACTCAACGTCTGGTAGATAATATGGGCTTTGATCGATGAAGAATGATGTTTGTACTTGACATCCTGCATCCAAAATTCCCGTTACCACAAAAGTTCCACCAAATGGAATGTTTGCTACGTTGAAATCGGTAAACTGACTGTTTACATTCCAAGAGAAGTCGTCGAAATCCCCTGTAGCTGTAATTGTCGTTTCAGAACCTGCACAAATAGACATAAGGCCCTCGACTGTAAGTTCAGGAGGTAGTATGTCTAAAACATTGATATACATAGTGACTGATGTCTGAGATGAAGGAGCTCCATCATCAACAGCCGTGATTTCAATTGTATTTAGGCCAGGAGCATTTCCTACGAATGTTCCAGTAATTCCAGCATTTGTTCCGTCTGTTTGGGTGTACCCATCTATAGTATTTCCCGCAACAAGGTTTTGCACTACGTCAAGAGTCACAGATTGTCCTGGCTCAGGGCCGAGGAAGTTGACGTCTACAGACGTTGTTTGGCCTAGACAAATTGTAATGGTATCACAGCCTAAGTTTTCAGTAGCAACTGGCGGAAGGTTGTTGCTAGATAAAGCTGTGTTAATGTCGAAATATTTGTAATCAAGCCAGTTAATTCCATCGTCATACCCTTCGCCTATACCATATGGACCGTTGTATGTGTCGTCAAGAAGATTAAACCTTCCGAATTGTACGTGAGGACCATCTGATCCAGTCGTGTTTTGGTCTGCACCTGTTACACCTGGGTCTGGTCCACAACATCCACCGCCTCCACCGATATCACCGTGAGCCCAGTTCATGTCTAGGTAACAAACTTGAGCGTTGTTACCGTCACCTATGATACCGTCATTTGGTGTAATGATGATTTGGTAATTGTTCGTCAGGTCGTTGTGGTTGTTGTAATAACCTACATCTACGTAGTTTACATATACCGCATCCTGAGTAACCTTATACATGATTTCACCAACTGATCTGTTGTCTGTATCCTGCCAGTATCCTGCAATCTGATTGTACTCTGCTTCTGGAAAGCTTGTTGGCGTCCAGTCAATTACGTCACCACCAAAAGAAATCATCCCTTTAGAGTTTACGTAGAATTCAGAGTAAACGCTGCCATATAATTCAAATGTCCAGCCTGGGAACTCAATCGGTGGAGAGGCACAGTCAACGTCCCATCCAGCACCACCTTGAGTCTCCCATTGAACTTCGTTTGGCCCTAGTCCTCCAAGACCAGGTGGTGGAACTAAGGTCAAGTAAGTGTCATCAGGTTCAACCCAGCATCCACAATCGTCATTCTGCTGAACCATTTTCATTCTCAACTCTTTTCTCTTTTCTCTTTCTCCTTTGAATGAGTCTTTAAAGTTTTTTAATGCATCTAGATATGCATTCTCATCAAAGCCGTCCCAATCTCTTACAACAGCCCATTCGTCACGAGTCATTTGAAGCACTGCGTGCTTCAAGCCTCCATACGAATCGAGTATTTCTTGAGGGGTACGAGAATCAATATTTTCTTGGAATTCATTTTGGGCAATTACCAACGAAGTAGTCGAAAGTAAAATCGACACTAAAATGAAGCTGTTCTGCAGGAATCGAATCATTGTAAATCGGGGATTTAGCGAAGGTAAATATACAACTATCTTCAGTGCAGTTTACAAGGTTTGTCGCATTGAAGTTCAACAAGTGTATTTTTGCAACTCATAAATAGGGATTTTACCCATGGAACGCATTAGAAACTTCTGTATAATCGCCCACATTGATCACGGGAAAAGCACGCTTGCTGACAGGCTTCTGCAGGAGACTAACACCATCTCTGACAGAGAGTTACAAGAACAGACTCTTGACGACATGGATCTTGAACGGGAGAGGGGGATTACGATTAAATCTCATGCGATCCAGATGCGCCACACTCACATTGATGGCAATGAATATGTTCTCAATCTAATCGACACTCCAGGACACGTAGATTTTTCATACGAAGTAAGTAGATCAATTGCAGCTTGTGAAGGAGCACTATTAATTGTTGATGCTACACAGGGTATTGAAGCCCAAACTATTTCAAACCTCTATCTAGCTCTTGAGCACGATTTAGAGATAATTCCGATTTTAAATAAAATGGATTTGGACTCCGCTGATCCTGAAGTAGTGGGAGACCAAATAATTGATCTAATCGGATGTGATGAAAGTGATATTATCCCCGCATCTGGCAAATCAGGACTTGGAGTTGAGGACATTTTGGCCGCTGTGATAGAGCGTGTACCGGCACCTAAGGGCGATCCCGAAGCACCATTTCAAGCAATGGTTTTTGACTCTGTATTTAACAGTTTCAGAGGAATCATAGCTTACTTCAGAGTATTAAACGGCAAATTAAATCGTCGTGAAAGAGTGAAATTCATCTCGACAGATAAGGAGTATATCGCAGATGAAATTGGCACTCTTGGATTGGATCTTCAACCACAAGATTCTTTATCAGCCGGTGATGTAGGATACATTATTTCAGGAATTAAAGACGCCAAAGAGGTTAAAGTTGGCGACACACTTACAACATGTAGCAGACCTTGTTCTGAAGCGGTAAAGGGATTCGAGGATGTTAAGCCTATGGTGTTTGCAGGGATCTATCCCGTTGACACAGAGGATTATGAAGAGTTTAGGTTTTCAATGGAGAAGCTTCAGTTAAATGATGCTTCTTTAGTGTTTGAACCTGAAAGCTCTGCGGCTCTTGGGTTTGGTTTTAGATGTGGATTCCTAGGTATGTTGCATATGGAAATTGTGCAGGAAAGACTTGAGAGGGAATTTAATATGACTGTAATAACTACCGTTCCAAACGTAAGCTATATAGCCCACGTTAAAGGCGGAGAGTCATTTACTATCAACAATCCATCTGACCTTCCAGAAAACAATCATCTTAATTTTGTAGAAGAGCCATATATAAAGGCGCAAATCATTACAAAATCAGATTATATAGGCCCTGTAATGAGCCTTTGTATTGAAAAAAGAGGAGAGCTTGTAAGCCAAATTTATCTTAGCTCTGAAAGAGTAGAACTTACTTTCAAAATGCCTCTTGGAGAAATCGTATTTGATTTCTACGACAAGCTTAAGAGTATTTCTAGAGGTTACGCTTCTTTTGATTATTTCGCCGACGGGTATAAAGAATCAAATCTTGTAAAACTCGATATACTACTGAATGGTGATCAAGTTGATGCTCTTTCTGCACTTATTCATAGAGATCATGCTTATGACTTTGGTAAAAAAGTATGTTTAAAGCTTAAAGAACTAATCCCTAGGCAACAATATATGGTTGCAATTCAAGCTGCTATTGGTTCAAAAATTATATCTCGTGAAACAATAAGTGCTATGAGAAAGGATGTAACTGCAAAGTGCTATGGCGGTGATATCACTCGTAAAAGAAAGCTTCTTGAAAAACAGAAAAAGGGTAAAAAGAGAATGCGACAAGTTGGGTCAGTAGAAGTGCCTCAATCTGCATTCCTAGCAGTGCTCAAATTGGATTAAGCTTTTCTTAAAGAGTCTTTACCCTTTTCGTTTTTATTTGCTAATTGGCCACAGGCTGCGTCAATATCCTTACCCCTAGATCGCCGAACATTTACAATTAGGTTTCTATCTTCTAAAAATTTAGCAAAGCGATCTACTTTAACTGGATCTGCTTGTTCGAACTCACCATGATTAATAGGGTTGTATTCTATTATGTTGATTTTACACGGAACATTTTTGCAAAATTCAGCTAGCTCCCATGCATCTTGAGTTGAGTCATTGAAATCCTTAAATATTATGTACTCATAGGTAATTCTAGTGCCCGTTTTGTCATAGAAATATTTAAGTGCTTCCGCTAGAACTTCAAGATTGTTTGAGTCGTTAATCGCCATTATTTGGCTTCGTTTTTCATCATTTGCTGCGTGAAGACTAAGAGCGAGATTGAATTTTACTTTATCATCTCCAAGTTTTTTAATTGCCTTAGCAATCCCTGCCGTACTAACTGTGATTCGTTTAGGAGACATGCCTAACCCTGGGGTTCCACAAATTCTTGCAACGCTGTCGATCATGTTAGAATAATTGAGTAGCGGCTCTCCCATTCCCATATACACAATGTTGGTGAGGTTAGTATCGTACTCCTCTCTTGCAATCGAAGCAATGTTTTCAACTTGATCATACATTTCTGCTGCGCTCAAGTTTTTCATCAGTTTTAATCTTCCTGTAGCGCAAAATTTACAAGCAAGACTACACCCAACTTGAGAAGAAATACATGCTGTCATTCTGCTTTTCGTTGGGATTAAAACTCCTTCAACTACACATAGATCTCCAGGCTTTTTCTTCTCTACTTCAAAAGCACATTTTACGGTACCGTCCTTGCTCTTTTGTTTTTCAGAAAGCCCAATTCTATTTAAATAAAATTGATCTTTAAGTGATTCTCTAAATGACTTCGAAAGATTTGTCATTTCATCAAAGGATCCAGCCGATTTAGTCCAAATCCATTCCTCGAGTTGTTTTGCTCTGAATGGTTTTTCACCTAATTCAGCAACTGCTGTTTTAAGTTCTAAACTGCTTAGACTACGTATATCCTTTAACATGTTGCAAAAGTAACCTAGCTTGACATCAATTGTTGCATCTGATGTCTAAGTTGCTCTCTTTTCCTAACGGCTAAGGGAATCTCCTTTCCATTATCAAGAGTTACTTGGTGCAGTCTGTAATTGCATTGGTGAATCCTGGTGAGATTTACTATTTGGCTATTGTGAACTCTGAAAAACGTAGGATCATCTAGCATAGCCTCAATTCTTTTCAAGTTCTTTGAAATTGTAATTCTTCTACCTTTGCCTAGAAAAATAGTTGAATAACTTCCGCAAGCTTCAATGTGCATAATGTCCTCGTGTTTTACAAAATGCCTTTTGCCAGAAGTAGAAATTTCTAATCTTCTCGGTGCTGGAGTTTGAGATGCTGAGCTTTTTGACACGTTTTGATAGAAGTGCATTAGAATTCTCCTGGAACACGCCTGCAATTCATCCTTGTCAATAGGTTTTAATAAATAGTCAAAAGCTCTTTGTCTAAGAGCTTCTACAGCATACTCGTGATATGTTGTGGCAAACACAACGTAAAAAAGTCTCTTTCCTTATACTTTTCAATAACGTCAAGTCCTGATTCGTTGGGCATTTGAATATCCATGAACACAACGTCTGGACTAATTGTATCTATATAGTGTCTTGCTTCTTTCGCATTTGAGGCCATTGGATTACACGGAGAGAGGGGCAGCTTCTCTCTATTTGACGACAAATTAATTCTCGCGCAGGAGCTTCGTCGTCAACAACTAAAACATTAAGATTTTTACGCATAAAGTAGGTGGGTTTTATGACTAAGGCTTTGATCTATTTCGAAGCTACATCGACGAATCAAGCCCAAAACACCTACTTCATATCCGTGCTATATGAGTTTATAACTGTTCTCTTTGTTCTGCGATTTTCAATGCTGCTTGGATATAAATATAAGTATCTACACTGAGATTACGAAGAGCATTCATGTCTCTTTGGTATCCCGTACGCACCATTATCAAATCTTTTTCAGGAATAGAAACGACATATTGACCTCTGTGGCCTCGCATATAATAGAAGTCTAATCCATCATCAGTATGACCCATCCAAATCTGATATCCATAGAATGGAATATCGACTCCAAGTTCCTTGTCAGATATTGGCTTGATCATTTCAGACACAAATTCTTCAGACAACACTCTTGTTGAATCAACTGCTCCGCCATCCAAAAGTAACCTACCGAATCTTGCGAAGTCTCTGGTTGTAGAATAGAATTGTGCAAAGCTTCTTTCTAAACCATCTACAGCATCTAAACCCCATTCAGCATCATACTCTGCGTGTATTGGTCCCCAAATATTGTCAGCAACATAATCTGTAAGGGTTTGGTCTTGAACAACAGAAAGTAATTCAGCTAACAAAATTGTATTACCACTCTGATACGCAAATTTCGTTCCCGATTTTGCAATAGGCCTATACGGCTTCATTAAAGATTCTATATCTCCACCATAATATGCTCTAGCTGGAAAACCAAAAGGGTCTGTATAACTCTCTCCAAAAGGTATGCAGGTTCTCATTTGAAGAACATGTTCAACAGTTATGGTTGCTCCGAGGCCATCGGCAAACCTTGGGATATACTTCGAAAGAGGTGCTTTGACGTCTATTAACCCATCGTCAACAGCCTTTCCTATGGCCATTGCAACAATTGTTTTGGACATAGAAAAAGAGTTTGAAAGAGTTTCAACATTATGCCCTCTCCAGTATTTCTCAAATATTATTGTGTCTCTATGAACTACAAGAAAACTCGCACTTAACTCATCATCCATCCACTTCTCCATCGTGTCTGGCAATTCTTTTATCACCATATCCTCAGGCCATGGAACAGGGTCTGTAGCTTTTAACACCCTAGAATCATAAGCGAATTTTAAATCATCTATATTCCCAGAACTCCAGCCTCTAAGCCAAACTTCTTTGATTCCCTTATACAAATACCCATGGCCAGTTATTAAAGCTATAGCCACAACTGACGAGCCAATAATTAATAAGTAACCAAATGTTCTTTTAAGCCAATTCATATCAGCAAGTTAGCAGATATCTGGTGTATTGAGTCCTGAGGTATAGGACCAGCCAAACAAATCTTGGAGGTGGTTTTTAAGTTTGGGCTTTACCTCTTCAAGGCCAACCTTTCGACCCGCCTCTTTAGAGATTGAGGTTACCCCCCTGTCTGTAATTCCACATGGAACTATTAAGTCAAAAAAATTGAGATCTAAGTCAACGTTTAATGCTAAACCATGCATTGTTACCCATCTACTGCTCTTAACTCCAAAAGCACAGATTTTTCGAGCGCCATGTCCAGCTTCAATGTCAACCCAAACCCCTGTCAATCCTTCTATCCTTCCTGCAACAATTCCAAATTCCGCACAGGTTCTAATTATCGCCTCTTCAAGAGTCCGTAAATATTTGTGGATGTCCGTAAAGTATTGGTCAAGGTCTAAAATTGGATATGCAACTAACTGACCAGGTCCGTGATATGTTATGTCACCCCCTCTATTAATCGGAAAATAATCAACTCCTAATTCTGCCAAGCGAGCTGGATTTACAAGAACGTTGTTTGCATCTCCGCTTTTCCCCAAAGTCAAAACATGAGGGTGCTCGACAAACAACAACCTGCTAATTGGTAATGGAAGAGATCGCAAATCTTCTTCGTCAGCAGCGTATCTCCTATCAATCTTTCTTTGAATTATGGTTTTGAATATCACCTCTTGGTATTCCCAACAAGGCTTGTACCTCATGGTTCCCAAATCCTCAAACTGCAACTCCTTCATAAGGCTAGATTTCAGACAATCTATCCTTAAGTCTGTTTATGTAATCAATCTCAACAGGATCAACCCCAGCTCTTTCAGCAAGAATTAACGACAAGAAATCCCCTAAGAAAACTAAGTCCATTATTCTCTGCATTTGGTTTTCACCATCAGGGTCAATAAAAACCACATTTGCACCTATTTCTTGGAATATCTCTGCGGTTATATCCATCCTAGCTTGGGTTCTCTTAGAGTCTTCTGGTGTCCGAATTATAATCACCACATCGTTTTCTCCTCCTGAAGCCCAACCTACTAGTTCATTGTGGTTCAGCTCGGGAAATGCCTGTGAGTTAACTAATAATTTGCTGTTTTCATTTAACTGTTGTCTCCACCTAGTAACAATACACTCAGCATTAGTGTCTGAGTACAAATGGATTGTTTTGCCTTCAATTAGATCTGCAACTGTTTCTGCCCTTTGTTCAACATTTTGTTTGTTTTCTTTTGTCGACAAATGTGTTGCCTCTAACTCCTTGTAGAGATGATTTGGGAAAACACCAAACCTCATCAATGTCCAAGCAAGGCTCAAAAAGCTATGGGCAAACTGTGATCTAGGAGGAAAACCTGCAGGAACCTTTACAATTGGCCAACCTTCTTTCGCCGCAAGTTCTTCAAGCTTACCTCCTGATGTAACGCAAGCAATTTTAGCGTTTCGCTTTTGGGCTTCAAAAGCCGACTTAAGGGTCTCTTCAGTGTTGCCAGAGTTAGAGCAAGCAATAACAAGAGTGTTGTTTGTAACCCAGCCAGGAATAATGTAATCAGGATTTATTTGAATAGGAATCTTTGAAGTTTCTTTCAGAATAGAGGCTATAAATGCTCCACCAATTCCTGAGCCACCCATACCTAAAATTAGCACGCCATTTGGATTAAATTCTTTTGCCTCAGAATCGTGCAACGTTGAATCTAGGTTTTTCAAAGCTTCACAAGCTTCTTTTATCTGAATCGGAAAGTTCTCAATTAATTCACGCATATCAGATTGCAAGTTACACAACAATAAACTGTTTTACTAAGCCCTTCAACGTACCTTTGTAATTATGATAAGGAGTGAACAGGAAACCATTAGGTTAGGGTCTCTTCAGCAGATTAAAGATTTGGGTATAAATCCATTTCCAGCTGAGGAGTTTATCATTTCTCACAGAAGTAATGAGCTGTCAGAAAACTTTGAAGTAGATAAAGAGGTTACCATGGCAGGCAGGCTCATGAGTCGCCGAATTATGGGCAAGGCTTCTTTCGCTGAGCTTAAGGATTCAGAAGGGTCGTTTCAACTTTATATAAATAGAGATGAAATCTGCCCTGAGGAGGATAAAACTCTCTATAACACTGTTTTTAAAAAGCTTCTTGACAGAGGTGATTTTATAGGAATTAAAGGCAAAACTTTTCTAACCAAAGTAGGCGAGCCTTCTGTTAAGGTTAGCGAACTAACAATCCTCGCTAAAACCATAAGGCCACTGCCTGCAGTTAAAACTGATGAAGACGGAAACGTACATGATGCGTTTGTTGATCCTGAACTTAGGTATAGAATGCGCTATGTTGACCTTGTTGTTAACGACCATGTAAAGGAAACTTTTATTGCTAGAAGCAAGATCATAAAGGCCATTAGAGACAATTTTGATTCTAAGGGTTGGTTAGAGGTTGATACTCCTGTTTTGCAAAACATTCCAGGTGGTGCAGCAGCCCGCCCATTCATAACTCATCACAACGCACTAGACATTCCTCTTTATTTGAGAATCGCAAACGAACTCTACCTTAAGAGACTAATTGTTGGGGGATTTGAGGGCGTATACGAGTTCAGCCGCAACTTTAGAAACGAGGGAATGGACAGGACTCACAATCCCGAATTCACAGTTCTTGAACTCTATGTTGCTTACAAAGATTACAACTGGATGATGGGGGCTATGGAAAACTTAATCAGTGATGCCTGCAAGGCGGTTCACGGAACAACAAAGGCAACTTTAGCTGGGAGTGAAATAGATTTCACACCGCCTTATGCAAGGGTTACAATGCGTGACGCTATACTTGAACATACTGGTGTAGATATTGATGAGCATGACGAAAAGGGATTAAGGGCTGAATGTAAAAAGCTAGGAATTGATACTGATTCAAGCATGGGTCGAGGAAAGCTAATCGACGAGCTGTTTGGAGAAAAGTGCGAGCACACATACATTCAACCTACTTTCATAACTGATTATCCTGTTGATATGTCTCCGTTGACAAAAGCACACAGAGATAAACCTGGTTACACTGAGCGATTTGAGTTAATGATTAATGGTACAGAAGTGGCAAACGCATATTCTGAACTTAACGACCCAATTGATCAGCGTGATAGATTTGAGTCTCAACTAGCCTTGGCTGAAAGAGGTGATGATGAAGCAATGTTCATTGATCAAGATTTCATTAGAGCACTTGAATACGGCATGCCTCCAACATCAGGGGTTGGAATTGGAATTGACCGATTAGTTATGATGTTAACTGACCAAACCTCAATTCAAGAAGTTCTTTTCTTCCCTCAAATGCGACCTGAATCAAAGTAAGATGGCTATACCAACCCAAAACGAAGTTATCGAAGTCTTAAAGACAATTTTTGACCCTGAAATACCCGTAGACATTTATGAGCTTGGGTTGATTTATGAAGTTAAGATTAGCGATGAAGGAATGGTAGATATAGACATGACTCTAACATCACCTAATTGCCCTGTAGCTGAAAGCCTTCCAAAAGAAGTAGAAGACAAGGTTGCTGAAATGGACGGGGTTTCAAGTGCAAAAGTTGCCATCGTTTTTGACCCACCGTGGACTCAAGACATGATGAGTGAGGCTGCTAAGCTTGAGTGCGGATTCCTATGAGCGAACAAACTCGTGGCATAGCAATTCTAGGGTCTACTGGTTCAATAGGCACTCAAGCTCTTGATGTAATTCGAGAGCAAAGTGACGTTCTTCATGTTGAGGTTTTAACCGCTGGGCGCAATGCCGATTTGCTTATTAAGCAAGCCCTTGAATTTCGCCCAAACGCAGTTGTTATAGCAGAAGACAGCCTCCGAGAAAAAGTCTTTGACGCTCTTTTTGAAGAAGGAATAAAGGTTTATTCCGGAGCAGAAGCATTAGAGCAGGTTGTAGAAATGGAGGGAATTCAGATGGTGCTCACCGCGCTAGTTGGAGCCGCTGGTCTAAAGCCAACTCTCAGCGCAATTAGAGCTGGGAAACACATCGCATTGGCAAACAAAGAGACAATGGTGGTGGCGGGAGAAATTGTCACTAAAGAAGCGGCTAATTATGGGGTTATGATTCATCCCGTAGATTCAGAACACAGCGCCATTTATCAGTGCCTCGCAGGTGAATTTCACAATCCTATTGAAAAGATTGTCCTCACTGCTTCAGGTGGTCCTTTCCGTGGTTACAATGCAGAACAGTTGTCGCAGGTCACCAAAGCCCAAGCTCTAAAGCATCCTAATTGGGATATGGGCGCAAAGATTACTATCGACAGCGCATCGATGATGAATAAGGGCCTTGAGGTTATAGAGGCTAAGTGGTTGTTTAATTTGAAGCCAGAACAAATCGAAATAATTGTACATCCACAATCTATTATTCACAGTGTTGTACAGTTTACTGATGGGAGTATGAAAGCCCAAATGGGTTTACCCGACATGAAGCTGCCAATCCAATACGCACTCACTTACCCGCATAGATTAAAGAATGAATTCCCTAGGTTTGACTTTCTAGATTATCCTGAACTCACATTTGAAAAGCCCGATTTCGGTGCTTTCAGAAATCTTCAACTAGCATACGACTGCCTTGAAAAAGGAGGTAATTCTCCTGCCATTTTGAATGCTGCCAACGAGGTTGCTGTTGCTAGGTTTTTGGCTGACGAAATACGCTTTGAGCAATTGCCAGATGTTGTTGAGCACAGCCTTAAAATGGTTGGATATGAAAAGAGCACCTCTTTAGATGCTCTTATCGCTTCAGATTCTGAAGCTAGAAAATTCGCTTCTGAATTTAGATAGTCATTATGTCCGCCTCTTTGGCGTTCAGCATGTCTTCAACCTTTGCAATGTATTTATTTGTTAGGTCTTGAACCTGCCCCTCACCTGTCTTCTGCATATCCTCACTTAATCCATCATCCTTAGCAGACTTAAGCAAATCATTAGCATCCTTCCTTGCATTTCTTATTGAAACTCTTGCTGACTCTCCTTCAGCTCTTGCTCGCTTACTTAATTCTGTTCTTCTTTCTTCTGTGAGTGGTGGTACATTAATGATCAGAACTTCGCCGTTATTCACTGGATTTAAGCCCAAATTCGCATTTATAATCCCAGCTGCAATTTCATCAAGCATAGCCTTTTCCCAAGGCTGTACTATAATTGTTCTCGCGTCAGTAGTATTGACGTTTGCAACTTGACTAATTGGCGTTAACGATCCGTAATAATCAAGCTTTACGCCTTCTAACATTGAAGGGTGCGCCTTGCCCGCTCTAACTTTTCTTAACTCACCTGAAAGTCGTTCTAGGGCTTTTTCCATTTGCTCTTTGGCCTCCTCTAAAGCCATGTCTATCGCATCGTGCATCTCTTATTTTGATTTTACGGTTGTACCAACCTTTTCTCCGTCAATAATTTTTTGAAGGTTGCCCTCTTTGTTCATGTCAAACACTACAATAGGCAGATCGTTTTCATTACAAAGTGTAAAAGCTGTCATATCCATAACCTTTAAGCCCTTTTCGTATACTTCATTAAAACTAATGTCGTCGTATCTAGTAGCGCTTGGGTCTTTTTCAGGATCAGAAGTGTAAATTCCATCTACTCTTGTGCCCTTTAATATCACATCTGCTTCTATTTCAACAGCTCTTAATGCCGCTGCTGAATCTGTTGTAAAGAATGGCGATCCCGTTCCTCCTCCAAAAATTACAACCCTGCCCTTTTCTAAATGACGCATGGCTCTACGTCTGATAAACGATTCTGCAATCTGCTTTAATTCAATGGCAGATTGTAGCCTAGTGTCTATCCCCACAGATTCAAGAGAGCTCTGTAAAGCCATTGCATTAATAACAGTGGCTAACATGCCCATATAATCTCCTTGGGTTCTCTCCATACCTCCTTCTTCAGCTTGGACTCCTCGGAAAATATTTCCCCCACCAATTACAATTGCGCATTCAACGCCTTTGTCTACAATTGTTTTAATCTCTTTAGCATATTGAGCTAATCGGCCATTATCTATACCAAACTGCTTGTCGCCCATCAGGGCTTCGCCGCTCAACTTCAGTAGAATTCTTTTGTACTTCATCTAAAGTGTAAATATCCGATAAAGAGGACAAACATTAAAGGCTATAATGAAAGAAGACCGCCAACGGCAGTCTTCTTCTCAAATTTATGTCTAAGAAAATTATCCTAGGGCTACTCTGCTAAAGCTAGAAACAGCAGCGCCTGGACATTCAGAAGCAACGTATTGAGATACTGTCTGCTTACCGTCCTTAATGAATGGTTGGTTAACAAGAGTAACTTCTTTGTACCACTTGTTAAGACGACCCATTGCAATCTTCTCAGCTAAATCAGCCGGCTTGCCTTCTTGAATTGCAAGGTCCTTGCCAATCGCTTTTTCTTTTTCAATTAAATCTGCAGGAATGCTCGACTCATCAACAGCAACAGGAGCCATTGCAGCAGCTTGCATTGCTACGTCACGACCTACGCCGTCATTAACGTCTCCAGAGAATCCAACTACTGTAGCAAGACGGTTTCCTGGGTGAATGTATGCAGCAACAGAATCACCAGAAGCAGTTTGAAGGTCGCCTATTTCAATACGCTCTCCAATTTTTCCTGTTTCCTCAACAATCTTGTCAGCAACAGTAATGCTTGATCCAGGGTAGTTAAGGGCAAGAATGCTCTCCTTGTTTTCACATCCTTCTGCTAGAGCTAGATCTAAAAGAGTTTTTGCAACTCCAATAAAATCTTCATTCTTAGCAACGAAATCTGTTTCGCAGTTTAATGAAAGAACAACGCCAGATTTTCCGTCAGCGCTTACGCCTGAAAGAATCGCTCCTTCGCTTGCCTCACGGTCGCTACGCTTAGCAGCAACTTTTTGGCCTTTAAGACGAAGAATCTCGATTGCCTTGTCCATGTCTCCTTCGGCTTCTTGGAGTGCTTTTTTGCAGTCCATCATGCCTGCTCCTGTTTGCTTACGGAGCTTGTTTACTTCAGCAGCTGTAATGCTCATGATCTATTAAATATGAAGTGTGTTTCGATTATTTTTCAGCCTTAGCTTCTTCCTCTGCAGGTGCCTCTTCAGCTGCAGGAGCTTCTTCAGCAGGAGCCTCTTCTGCAACAGGTACCTCTTCAGCAGCAGGAGCTTCCACAGCCTTAGCTTCTTCTGCTACAGGTGCCTCTTCAGCTGCAGGTGCTTCCTCAGCCTTAGCTTCTTCCTTTTTGTCTGCTTTCTTTGTTGACTTTACGTCTGCAGTAGCTTTTTCAGCTTGACGCTCATTAAGTCCTTCTGCAATTGCCTCAGCAAGAGTTCTTGTAATAAGGTCGATTGACTTTGTTGCATCGTCATTAGCTGGAATCACGAAATCTACTTTACGCGGATCACTGTTTGAGTCAACAATTGCAAATACTGGTATCTTAAGCTTCTTAGCTTCAGCTAGAGCGATGTGCTCCTTTGTTACGTCAACGATGAAAATCGCTGCCGGAAGACGAGTCATGTCTGAGATAGAACCTAAGTTCTTATCGAGCTTAGCTCTTTGACGGCTAACTTGAAGACGTTCTCTCTTTGAAAGTACCGCTAGCGTTCCGTCTGCCTCCATCTTGTCGATTTGAGTCATTTTACGGATAGCCTTACGGATAGTTCCAAAGTTTGTAAGCATACCTCCAGACCAACGCTCAGTCACGTAAGGCATTCCTATAGCCTGTGCGTGAGTTGATACGATTTCTTGGCCTTGCTTTTTAGTAGAAACAAAAAGAATCTTCTTTCCGCTCTTAGCAATCTGCTTCATTGCAGATGCAGCCTCGTCAATCTTTACGATAGACTTGTGAAGGTCAATAATGTGTATACCTTTTTTCTCTCCGAAAAGGTATGGCGCCATGTGAGGGTTCCACTTGCGTGTTTGGTGGCCAAAGTGAGCTCCGGCCTCTAATAGTTGCTCAAAAGTTGTACGAGCCATGATTGTTTACTTTCCTGGTTTAAAGCAATCCCTGAGTAGCCACAATGTGAGTCTCAGAAATTTGGATGCTAAACGAATGAATAAAATGCGAATACGTCGTTGACCGTTGCCATTAACGCTTCGAGAATTGTACTTTTTTACGTGCCTTTCTCTGTCCGAACTTCTTACGCTCTACCATACGTGGGTCACGAGTTGTAAGTCCTTCAGCTTTTAGAGCTGGCTTATTTTCAGGGTCTAGTTCAACAAGCGCTTTAGAGATCGCAAGTCTTACAGCCTCTGCTTGGCCTGTTATACCGCCGCCTGAAACGTTTACTTTAATGTCAAATTTGCCAGCATTCTCCGTTAGGTTGAAAGGCTGGTTAATCTTGTATTGAAGAGTTCCTGTTGGGAAGTAGTCTTTGTAGTCGCGGCTGTTGATCGTGAATTCACCTTTCCCTTCTGACATGTAAAGGCGAGCTACAGCGTTCTTACGACGTCCTGATGTATTGATTACGTCCATATCCTATTAAGAATTCAATGTAACAGCAGTCGGGTTTTGAGCCTCGTGCTTGTGGTTAGGGCCTACGTAAACGTGCATGTTGCGGAAAAGCTGACGTCCAAGTGTGTTCTTTGGAAGCATCCCTCTTACCGCTTCTTCTACCATAGCAAATGGCTTACGTGCCATTACTTCAGAAGCTGTACGTGTACGCTGTCCACCAGGGTACCCGGTGTGGCGCATGTAAATCTTTTGGTCCCACTTCTTTCCAGAAAGTGAAATCTTCTCAGCGTTAATTACTACTACGTAGTCTCCACAATCAGCGTGTGGTGTAAAGTTTGGCTTATGCTTGCCACGAAGAAGCTTTGCAACTTCAGATGCAAGACGACCTAAAGTTTGACCTTCAGCGTCAATTAATAGCCATTTCTTGTCGGCGTTCTCCTTGTTGGCGGAGATAGTTTTATAGCTTAAAGTATCCACAGCGAATGTGTTGCGAGTTTAAGATTCCCAAAAATTTAGGTGTGCAAAGATAGTGAAGGGTGTGGATAAACAAGTGTTTTTGCCTAACAAATTTTATTTATCAGACTTTCTGCGCTTCTTTTCTAGGCCAAAATTACAAATCAACACGTGTTCAACCCACGGATCTGGCCCTCCTATAGGGGATTCGACTTGATAGCCAATCGTAAGGTATTTGCGCTTTGCGACCTTTTTTCTAACTGATATTCTGCCTCTTATGTCGCTCCATTCGTATGTGTAGTAAAGAGGTCGGAAAAACGCCTCGCCGCTAACGCTTAATCTATATTTTTTTGAGAGTTTGTGGTAGTATGTGAGCTTGGTTCGGGCTGCTTGTGAAAATTCTAGGCCTTGGCCGGGGGTTCTGGCGCCTTTATGGCCGGTTTGACCTTGAAGACGAAAAGAAACCGAAGAATTTTCTCCTACCCCCCTTTTATACTTAGCGGTAATTGCACCCCTCCTCTGCGGCTCCCATTGACACTCATCAGTCATAGAAGCGCCTCCTCTGAAAGCCATTGAAATATTCAGATCGTCAACTACCTCTCGGGAGATCTCAGTATTTAGAAATGTTGAGCCTAGTCTCGTGAAATCCCTGTCCCAT
The DNA here is from genome assembly GCA_002723115.1 of Methanobacteriota archaeon. Taxonomy (GTDB): domain Bacteria; phylum Bacteroidota; class Bacteroidia; order Flavobacteriales_D; family Sanyastnellaceae; genus UBA974. Next base: position 35,854 of record PBNL01000054.1, read on the forward strand.
CTCAAGGCAAAATCAGCTGAAGCAACCGTTTTACGAGCAATTTTTTGAGATAGAGATACAGAAGTCCAAGCCCCGTAATCTGTCCATTGGGCTAGAGCTGCCCCTTGCGCAAAGAGCAATAATAATACTGTGGCGCAGAGCCTCATCAGAGCTCTTTATAAATTGTAATCGTTCCTGCGTCGACCTCTTCTTTTCTGTCTTCTATTGTGACCGTTGTTGTAATCGCAACTTCAGGCAGGGGGTTTGCGACATCAGAAGTGTCTTCAGAATAGACATATAGAGTGTAGTCTCCTGAGCGTAGCCAATTGAATGCAAAGTCCCCATCAGGATTTGTGAATACCCTATCATCTGGGCTAATGTTTTCACCATACACTATAAACACCTCTTCGTCCGTTGCAGGAATGGTGTCATAATTAGAAGTTGGGTTGTTTAGTTGATGCATTCTTATAACCTGAACATGTCCTGTTATTGATGCCCTGCCTCCTTCGCCTGGTGTTTTTTGGCAAGATGGTAGAATTATGAGAAGAGAAAAAACTAGCAGATATACTTTGTGAATATTCATGTGACTAAATTACGAGTCTTAGCGCCAATCATCATCGTAACTTGCGACAGCTTATGCATAGTTCAGATTCATACCACTCGCTTTCATCTCTTCCAATAGGCGAAGGCAGATTAGAAGTTATATGCGGGCCGATGTTTTCCGGCAAAACAGAGGAGCTGCTTAGAAGGGTTCGTAGATCACAAATCGCGAGGCTTCCAACTGTTCTGGTAAAGCCTGCTATTGACACTCGCTATGCTGTTGGCGATGTCGTATCCCACGATAAAAATGCAATGCCGTCAGTTGTGGTGGAGAAGGCTTCAGACATTATGAATGTATTAGAAGTAGAAGGAAGACCTGCTTTAGTTGTGGCAATTGATGAGGCGCAGTTTTTTGATGACGATTTACCACGGGTTTGTTCAGAGTTAGCAAACAAAGGGATGAGGGTTATTGTTGCAGGTTTGGACTTAGACTTTAATGGTGTGCCATTTGGAAGCATGCCTCAGCTTTTAGCATTGGCTGAAGAGGTGACCAAACTTCACGCAGTATGCGTTGAAACGGGTAGAGCCGCACATTTCTCTCACAAGATTTCTGGAAGTGATGATACTGTTGAATTAGGCGAAAAAGACAAGTACATCCCTCTTGCAAGACATGCTTTTGTCGCAGCAAGGAAAAAGTAGAAAATGGCCAGCACTCACGTAACCACGCTTACTCTTGATCTCGATAGGATACGAGAAAATCTAGCAGTAGTAAGAAATCACCTTAAAGACGAAGGTGGTGTTACGCCGGGAATTATGGCTGTGATTAAGGGGTTTGGCTACGGCACAGATGATACTGCCTTAGCGAAAGTTTACGCTGAAGAGGGGGTTGATTATTTCGCTGTAGCATACGTTGAGGAGGGTATTCAGTTGAGAGACGCTGGAGTTGAGGGGCGGATTTTAGTACTTAACCCTGACCCTCGAACTTTTGACAAACTTGGTGAATTCAAACTTGAGCCAAGCATGATCTCTTTGGGTCATCTTAAGGAGTTTCTGAGTTGGGTTAATCGAAACAGAATCGCCGGTGATAATCTAGCGCCTATTCACATCAATGTCAATACGGGAATGCATAGACTTGGGTTTGGTTCAGGGGAAGTTGACGAGTTGGCTGCAATTTTGAAAACTATTCCAGGATTAAGGTTGGGGACGGTTTATACTCATTTGGCCTCTACAGAGAATTCTGAAAATGACGATAAAACGCATAAGCAGCTTGAAGAGTTCAGTTCTGTTTGCCGTTTATTTAGGGATCTTCTGTCTGGCGAAGAAGGGTTGCAAAATTTCAAATCGCATTCTTTAAATTCTTCTGGCGTGGTGCGATTCCCTCAGCACGGTATGGACTTCGTTAGAGTTGGCCTTAGCCTTCTCGGGTCTGAGCTTTCGAGATCTGGTCTAGCCTTAAGGCCTGCCGTTTTCTTCCGTACAGTTGTTACTCAAGTCCAAACCGTACCTGCAGGACAAGGCGTTGGGTATGGCTATGCTGAACCATCTGATAGCGATAGAGAGATCGCGTGGCTACCTGTGGGGTATGCCGATGGTTATCCTAGGAGTTTAAGTAATGGTTGTGGGCGGGTTTGGATAAACGGTAATGAGGCGCCAGTAGTTGGGCGGGTTTGTATGGACCTAACAGCTGTTGACGTTACGGGTCTTGGAGTGTCAGTTGGCGATGAGGTAGAGTTGTTTGGCGACAACATTGCAATAGAACAAGTGAGTGACGCCGCAGGAACGATTCCTTATGAGCTAATCGCGAGGGTACATCAAAGGGTGATAAGACGAGTTGTATAATGCAAGAAGCGCTACCCACGTTTGGATAGCGCTTCAGCCTTAACCAATACCCTGAGAGTCGTCTCAAGGGCTAATGTCGAAATCACGCGACATTGACTTTCTAATCACTATCTAAACGCCTTGTAGAAGAAAAAGGTTGCGCTGAAAATGTTAAAATTCACAATCAGCAATTTTCGCACTGATTTTCAGTGGATTACGAGAGGCTTGCGTTAGACGTATAGCCCTTCCTTGCCCGTTTAGGAAGAAGTCGCGCAAACTTGGCGACAAACTTTTCAGAAGTAACTCTATACGCGGTTAGTTTGCCACCATATATAGTTACTACTCGCGGAGCGATATTTTTGTCAAAATGAAAGGTTGTCTCTCTGGGTCTTGAAAACGCTTTTCCTTTTGCGTGAGGCAGAACCCTCAATCCTGCAAACGATTCGACAACTTTTGTGTTGATGCTATACTTTGAAAAATAGTTCGCCGCTACATCCTGTAGGTATTCTATTTCCTCTTGAAGTGGTTTTACAAGAGAAGGGTCGCCCTGATATTTAGTTTCAGTTGTTCCTATCATTGTTTGGCCTTTCCATGGCATGACAAACACCGCTCTTCCGTCCTGAGGTGCTTCAACATAATACATGGCTTTTGGGGCGGGGTGGTCTATCACTATATGAGTTCCAGCAATAAGATCAAACGCTAGTTTTTCAGGTTTAGATTCTACTTTGTCAAGTACAGTGTTTGCCCAAGGGCCTGAGGCGTTTACTAAGAGTCTTGCTTTGCATTTATGAGTCGTTCCAGCAATTGAATACTCAACGACGTTGTGGTCTTCCGCAGGCGTTGCTTTTAGAAACTCTGCTGGCATGGCTAATTCTGCGCCAAATGACTTCGCCGATTCCATTACTGCTCTGGTTAAAGCAGCATCGTCTGTAGATCCATCATTATAAGTAAAAACCAATCTTAGATCTTCTGTTTTCAGACCATCCAGCGAGCCCCATTCGGATTTGGGAATTCTTTTAAAAAGGGCTGATGGTCTAAGAAACCCCAAAATTGCATAAAGGCTAAGACCGGCAAATATTTCCCAGGGACGACGTCGAGTATTTTTGTAAACTGGGATTACAAAAGGCTCAAGTCTCACCAGGTTTGGGGCGAGCTTAAGAAGCTTTCTTCTCTCTCTAAGGCATTCGAAGACTAATCTTAATTGAGCCGTTTCGAGATATCTGAGCCCACCATGAATGAGCTTGCTAGACTTACTTGATGTACCGTGTGCTAGGGCTTTTTGTTCTAAAACTAATACTGAGTATCCTGCTGCCGCTGCGGCTTGTGCTACTCCTACGCCGTGAATTCCTCCGCCAATAATGACGTAATCGTAAGTTTTAATCGAAGAGCTCATTTGGTCTTTTTGATTCGATTAAATCTACGCCTCTATCAATTAGTTCTTGCGCTACATTCCTGTCAACCACCTCATATACAACCCATTTCCAACCTCCGTTCCAATAGTCGCCTGCATTACATGCGACATCACAGAATATGTAATCTGGATTTAAGCCCATACAGACTTTTTTTGTAATGTCATCATGGCTTGGCAGTACCCAGCCCATCTTTTTAAACCCTGATGGTAATGCAAGCCCACAGGCTGGCGCATCAAAACTGATGAATACACACCTGTCTATAATTGGCTTACATGTTTCTGCAATCGCCTTGACGCTGGCCTCGACCCCATGGTGCCTGATGGATTCTCCTTTAAGTTCAACAAAAATTTTTACAATGGGGTTTGATTGTCCCCATTCTACAACCTGCCTAAGGCTTTCAAGATTATAGTTAGAAAGTTCAGAAGAGCGAATGTCGAAAATACTTCTATCAACCCCTTTGGTTCTCTTTAGATCATCGTCGTGAAGCATCACTGGCACACCGTCTGAGGTTAGTTGAACATCAATTTCAACTTTGTCGAGCCCTAGCTCAATAGCTCTTTCAAGAGCCTCGATTGTGTTTTCAGGGTACTCCCCTGCAAACCCTCTATGTGCAACTAATTGTGAGGGGTCTGGCATTAATTCAGCGCTGAGTTAATCGTGTCGGTGTCGGTGTGGTTTGGCATAGTCACCTTGAGTCTTGGCTCAGCCTCCATTGCCCTTTCGATAGCCCACTCGGCTCCAGAGTTCCTCGCCCACGACCTCCTAGCAATACCATTGTTCACATCGAAGTGTAGCATCGCTTTCAATCTTCTGTCTGCATCATCTGATCCGTCTAACAGCATCCCAAACCCGCCGTTAATCACCTCTCCCCAACCAACTCCTCCACCGTTATGGATAGAAATCCAAGTCGCTCCTCGGAATCCATCGCCAATAACGTTGTGGATAGCCATGTCGGCAGTAAACGAAGACCCGTCGTAAATGTTCGAAGTTTCCCTGTATGGCGAATCCGTTCCGCTAACGTCGTGGTGGTCGCGACCAAGCACTACTCCATTGCTCAATTCACCTGAAGCGATTGCGTTGTTGAATGCTTCTGCAATTCTCATTCGGCCTTCAGCATCGGCGTAAAGAATCCTTGCTTGAGAGCCGACAACTAGCTTATTTTCCTCAGCGCTTCTTATCCACTGGATGTTATCCTGCATCTGTTGCCTAATGTCCTCTGGCGCCGTCTTCATCATCTCTTCTAGCACCTCACAAGCTATGGTGTCTGTCTTTGCTAGATCCTCTGGATCACCACTTGTGCACACCCATCTAAATGGCCCAAAACCATAGTCAAAACACATTGGTCCCATGATGTCCTGTACATAGCTAGGGTAGCGGAATGCAATTCCGTCCTGTGCCATTACGTCTGCACCTGCCCTGCTTGCCTCAAGTAAGAATGCATTGCCATAATCGAAGAAATACGTTCCTTTTGCTGTGTGGTTGTTTACTGCGGCTGCATGTCTTCTTAGTGTTTCTTGAACTAGGTCGCGGAACTTCTCAGGTTCTTCTGCCATGAGCCTATTCGACTCCTCGAAACTCACTCCTACTGGGTAATAACCTCCAGCCCAAGGGTTGTGAAGAGAGGTTTGGTCTGATCCTAAGTCAACGTAAATATTCGCTTTGTCAAATTCTTCCCAGACTTCAACAATATTCCCTAGGTATGCGTACGATACAACTTCTTTGTTCGAAACAGATGCCTGCACCCTCTCCATGAGCTCCTCGATATCAGTCACAACGTGATCTACCCACTCTTGAGAGTGTCTCTTGTATGCAGCATCTGCGCTAACCTCAGCACAAACAGTCACGCAGCCAGCAATATTTCCGGCCTTAGGCTGTGCCCCACTCATCCCGCCAAGCCCAGAAGTCACAAATAATTTTCCTGCCAATGTTCCGTCGCCCGGCAACTTGCGGCCGGCGTTCAGTACTGTGATGGTGGTGCCGTGCACAATTCCTTGCGGCCCTATGTACATGTATGAACCTGCAGTCATTTGGCCGAATTGGCTTACGCCAAGCGCGTTCATTCTCTCCCAATCGTCGGGCGAACTGTGGTTTGGGATAACCATTCCGTTTGTCACAACAACTCTCGGCGCGTCAGGGTGTGAGGGGAATAACCCCATTGGGTGACCAGAGTACATAGAAAGGGTTTGGTCTTCCCCCATCTCGCTCAAATATTTCATTGCCAACCTGTACTGAGCCCAATTAGAAAACACCGCACCGTTTCCTCCATAGGTAATTAGCTCTTCAGGGTGTTGCGCAACAGCGGGGTCCAGGTTGTTCTGTATCATCAGCATTATTGCCGCCGCTTGCTTACACTTCGCCGGGTACCAGTCTATGGGCCTCGCCTTCATTTCACCTTCTGGCATAAACCTGTACATGTAGATGCGTCCGTAATCCTTGAGTTCCTGAGCAAATTCGGGTGCAAGAACTGCGTGATGCTCTGACGGGAAATACCTCAATGCATTCTTAAGAGCCAGCTCTTTTTCAGCGGGAGTTAGGATGTCCTTCCTAACAGGTGCATGTGGCACTTCTGGGTTTGGCTTCTTAGGCGTAGGCAAAACCGAGGGTATCCCCTCTCTTATCGTATTGCGGAATTGCTCTATATTCATTTGGGCAAATCTTTTCGTATCGTTCCTGTTTTTTTGTCAAATCCATATGGGCAGTGTTTGCACCCGCTTTGACAACAGTAACCTCGTTTTAAATGATATTTCTCAGTAAAAATGATGAAGCCCTCCTCCGTGGTATAATAATCCTCAGGTTCTAAGTTCTTCCCCATGGGGGCAAAGGTAGTATTTCACTACCTTTGGGGCTCAATTATTACATCTTAATGAGCGACTTTCTAACGCACGAATGCGGCATCGCCCTTTTAAGGCTTAAAAAGCCTCTTCAATACTACATTAACAAGTATGGAACGGCGTTCTACGCTCTCAACAAGATGTATCTCCTGATGGAGAAGCAGCATAACCGCGGACAAGACGGTGCAGGTATTGCAAACATCAAGCTTGACGTAAGCCCCGGTAAGAGATATATCTCTAGAATGAGATCTATCGACAACAAGCCAATTCAAGACGCTTTTGGCAAAATCATGAGCCGTTTTGAGGGCTTGAATGCTGATCAATTGAGCGATGCCGATTACTTGCAACAGAACTTTGCCTTCACGGGCGAGTTGTCTCTGGGCCATCTGAGATATGGAACTTATGGGAAAAACGATATTGAAAATTGTCATCCTTTTTTAAGGCAGAACAACTGGCGAACTAGAAATTTAGTCGTTGCTGGCAATTTCAACATGACTAATGTAGACGAGCTTTTTGAGGTGTTAATTCAAATAGGCCAACATCCTAAGCAAAAGTCTGACACCGTAACTGTTCTTGAAAAGATTGGTCATTATCTAGATGTAGAAAACCAAACCCTTTTTGACGACCTCAAGTCACAAGGACTCGATAACAGATCGATTTCAGAAAAAATTGCCGACACCCTAGATTTAGGGAATGTTCTTCGTTCTTCAGCTTCTGATTTTGATGGTGGATACGCCATGTGTGGACTTTTAGGCCATGGCGACGCATTTGTTCTTAGAGATCCTAACGGTATTAGACCTGCCTATTGGTACGAAGACGACGAGATCGTTGTCGCAGCTAGCGAGCGTCCTGTAATCCAAACTGCGTTCAATCTCAAAGCAGAGGACGTTGTTGAGGTTACTCCTGGTCACGCGCTCATAATAAGGCGCAACGGAAGCACATCTCTTGAAAAAATCATTGAGCCTAGCGAAAGAGCTGCTTGCAGTTTCGAGCGTATTTATTTCAGCAGAGGAAACGACAAAGACATTTACGAGGAGAGAAAAGCATTGGGAGAAGGTGTTGTTTCACAAGTTCTCGAAGCTGTTGAACACGATCTCGACAACACTGTTGTTAGTTTCATCCCCAATACAGCCGAGGTTTGCTTTTACGGATTAATCAAAGGTCTTGAAGACAGGCTTAACAGAAGCAAGATTGAGAGGATTAAAGGCCTTGGCAACAACCCCTCTGCTGAAGAAATTGAAAGCATCTTAAAAGAAAGAACTCGAGCTGAAAAGATTACCATAAAGGACGCTAAGCTTAGAACTTTCATTAGCGAGGACGCCACTAGAGACGACCTCGTTGCCCACGTTTATGACATTGCATACGGAACTGTAAATCCTGGAGTAGACAACCTTGTTGTTATAGACGACAGCATTGTCCGTGGAACTACTCTTAAGAAATCCATTCTAAGAATTCTAGACAGATTAAACCCTAAGAGAATCGTTGTTGCATCAAGTGCTCCACAAATTCGCTATCCTGATTGTTACGGAATAGACATGGCCAAAATGGGCGACTTCATCGCCTTCCAGGCTGCCGTGTCTTTACTCGTAGAAAAAGGAATGGGACACATCCTAGACGAGACTTACGAAGCTTGTTTAAAGGAGCTTGAAAAACCTCTTTCTGACGAAATCCAAAACCCCGTTAAGGCTATCTATGAACCCTTCTCTTCTGACGAAATTTCAGACCGCATCTCAGAGCTATTAACTCCTAGAGGAATGGGTGCTGAGGTGAAGATCATATTCCAAAGCATTGAAGGGTTACACAAAGCCTGTCCAGATCACACTGGTGATTGGTACTTCACGGGCAACTACCCGACACCTGGAGGGCGAAGAGTCGTAAACAAGGCGTTTGTTTACTTCATGGAAGGAAGGACTGAAAGAGCTTACTAAGCTTATTCTACAACTAGCTTTTTTGTCGTTACATGTTCACCACTTGTTAGGCTAACTGTGTATACCCCAGGGTTCCAGTCGCTGACATCAATACCCGTTACGTTTAGACCTGGGTAATGACTTACGCTTTCGACAAGTCTTCCTGAGCCATCGTAAACCTCAATTACATCTACGCTGTTTACCCACTTAATAGTAACCCTCTCTGTCGACGGATTCGGATACATCGCAAACAAGTCTGGCTCCACGACGCCAACTTCAACAGCATAGCTCTGCATGAATTCTAAAAATTCGTATTCATCTGTTCCTGCTGTCGTGGTGATAATCAGTGTTGTATGCGTGATTACGGGCACAGCAATTCCATTTTGTATAAACATCGTTTGAACCACTTCTGTAGTTGACAATCCGGTTATAGAGCTATCCTCAATTACACGATGCGTCCTGATTCTGAATACATCCTCGTAAACCTGCTCATTGGGCATGTTCAATGTACCATGACCGTCATTGGCTGATAATGTAGAAGTCGACCTTTCTACTGCCAACCCCTGAATTGTTAGAGAGTTAAACGATTCATCAGAATGTGTTGATTCGAATTCAAAAGGGTATGAGTAAAACAGCTCTGGGTCTTGATATGGGTAGCTAATCCCGTTTTCAACCCCTCCAAAGTATTCAAATGTTTCAGGGCCAAAATTGTAGTAGTACTGATTTCCAACTAATTCCATAATCCACGATGCGTCTGGATAATCGTCTTGGTATGTCGACGGAACTGACGGAACAATCTGTCCATTATAATTCTGTAACGCCGTCAAGCCCGTGTAATCCCAAACCATATTAGCCCCAGCCTCTCCCGGATCTTGAGGCTCCCCTACGGCAATTGAAAAATAGTCTCCAGCTTGAACTAAAGGGGCGTTTAATGATTGCGTCAAGGCAACCACGGGTAATGTTGCTACAAAAAGAAAATGAATAAGCTTTTTCATATCTGTGTGTTTCCTCTAAAGGTAGGGCTTTCTGAGATTGTTTCGTCGTGATATAATCTCTAGCTTGTAGGAATGAATGAGAGTTTGAAAGAAAACACGATTTGGGGTGCTGGAACATTGGCTGCTTGCACTGGATTGTATCTGATTACAAACAGAATTACAGATGGCTTTGAGGGAAGCTATAAGATGTACTTTGATTGGGAGCTTGAGATTGCCCTCATCCCTTGGATGATCTTGATTTACTCATCTTTTTATGGCCTTCTTGTGCTCGTGTTTCTCACGTCAAAGACTCGTGAGGATCTAACTAATTTGAGTTACAGCATGGTATTTTGCGCCGTTGTCGCTGCAGTGTGTTTTGTGCTGTTTCCAGGGGAGCTGGGCTATACTCGTGCTGAAGACGCTGGAGTGTTTAAGCCACTGTATGACTTGCTGTTTGTTCTTGACAAACCCACCAATTTATTTCCATCTCTCCACGTTGCATTCTCCTACGTGGCTGTTGTGTTTTTTGTAGACCAAACCGCCCGTGCACCACTCAAACTCCTCGCCTGGACCTGGCTAATTGCAATCTGTTTTTCAGTAGTGTTGGTTCACCAGCATCATGTCTTTGACATCTTTAGCGGACTGGCTTTGGGATGGTTGGCAAGGAGGGTTATTTAGCCTTCTTTTTTGCTAAACCTTTTCATGATTAGCCAAGGCATTAACAAAGAAATCCCTACTATCAAGGTTGTAGAAATTAAGCTTTGTTCCGTCTTGTAGTTGATGAAGTAAGTCGATAGAACTACAATAATTAGCAATGCTACCAAAAGATATTTCGGGGTGGTTTTCATGTACACAACTAGTTAAGTTCGTGTAATAAGATAGAGCTAAATTTTCGAATTCGTTGCCGATATCTCGCTTCGCGAGAGTCGATGAATCCTAGTGGAAGCAGTTGTACAATTGTCCGTTGAGTGGACATTTTTAGATCAGATCTTCTTTTAAAAACCACAAGCCTCAGGTGCTGCGCATCTTTCTTCGCTTCGAGAATGAGTGAGAGCTAAGCGAGATTATCCCCCCTCATTCTCTCTGCTCAGTTGCAATGCAATGAGTCTTGTGGGTTGGAAGTGTCTCGCAACAAAAAAGCCGCTCTCGCGGCTTTGTACCCGAAGTGGGAATCGAACCCACACTCCTTACGGAACACGAGTTTGAGTCGTGCGCGTCTACCAATTCCGCCATTCGGGCAAATGGGGAGCGCAAAAGTACATCAGAGTTTACAATCTCGCCACGGAGAAGTGAAGGGAGTTTCGTAATAGGATTTGGTATTGTCGAGTTCGCGAGACCTGCCTTCTAGCCACCTCTTTCTTTCGTTTAAAGATGTTTGGGATGCCGAGCCTCGGTGAAGCCTCATTTTCTGTGACGGCTTAAATGACTTCACTAAAGTTGTATCACTAGCTTCAGCAAGCTTTGAAAGCCTTAGAAGTAGTTCAGCATCTCCAGAAACTCTAACAGGAAGAAATCCACCTGCTTTTTCAAATGCATCCCTTGAGTGTAATGCCTGGCAAAACCCAAAGTACATTGACTTCATTTTTTTTAAGTCTGGGGTCCAACGCTCCAAAACAGGCCTTACGCTACCCTCATTGCCACCTAGAACTTCAAGGTTGTGAGATAACCAACCTGGATAAGCCAAGTCATCCGGATCAATAAATGTTATGTGCGTCCAATCGTTATCGGCAGCTTCGAGAGCAGTATTTCTCGCAACATATGCTCCAGAATTTTCTTCAAGTTGAATTGCCTTAACACGAGGGTCGCGGGCTGCTTGAGTCGTTAGGGCTGTTTCAGCGCCGTCAGCAGTTGAGCTATCGTCAACGATGATGAGCTGGAAGTTTTGATGGGTTTGGGCTAAGACTGAATCTACGCATCCCGGAAGCCAGTCCAAATGGTTGAAGTGCGCACAAACAATTAAAACCTTGCTCAAGTCGTGGTTCACGCCAGACGGCTTAAAAACCCTCGCCAGACTTCTTGCTTCAGAAAGGCACAGTGCAGACTGGACAGCTGTGGAAATCCCGGTTTTTCTTAAAATTACAGCAAGCGGAATGCGGATAAAGCTTGGGATAATTTTATGAAAAAGGCTAACTCTCATTTTTTAGATTTCGTAGCCAAGCGAGTGTGCGAAGTCTTGGATTTCACGAGTAAGTCCCACATCAATTTTAGACAATTCTTCCCAAGAAACCGGCTCCTTCCTGTTATTATAAACATATCGACGCCATTGAGTTATGGGGCCAACTTTGGGGTTGAATAGGGAGTTATTGGCACGAGACGCCCCTGTGTTGGCGCCGTGTCTTGCTCGCTTATAGGCGCTAGACCAATCTTCTGCACTCACCTCCCACCCAAGATTGCTCAAAATTGCAGGCTGAGTTCTCTCTAGGTCTTCTAGCTTCCATGTGTGTGACGCCATATCGACAGCGCGACTGTTCCAATCAAGCCAATGCACCATTGCCCTGTGCATGATTTTTCGTGGCAATTCAGGTGAGTTTGCTCTGATGTATTTCCAGCTAGATTTATTGAATGTTGTCAGTGAACCAATCGCTTTTAGCGGGTGTCTAACTTGATGTCCTACGACGAAGTCGTCGTTTAATGTCGCTCCTCCTGGACCGTAAACCGCATCCTCAACATTTGCAACTAAGCACCACGATGCAATTCCGTCCGAGCCCATTGCTTCGTGCTTTACGTCTTTGCCTAGTTCTGTGAGGACGGCCGCAAAGAAATTTGTTCCCGATCGTCCTGTCCCTGTAACTGCAATTTTATTTGGCATCCGTGTTTAATGTGATTCTGAAGGTTGTGCCTACCCCTGGTTCTGATTTTAAAAGCGAAATTTTACCGCCGTGGTATTCTTCAATGATTCTTTTGGTGAGTGAAAGGCCTAACCCCCATCCGCGTTTTTTGGTTGTAAATCCTGGGGCAAAAACATTCGCAGCGTCAGATCGAGAGATGCCCTTTCCTGTGTCCTGAACATCAACAAGTACGTTGTTTTTCGATTGAGAAACAGTTATCGAAATCGAGCCCTTTCCTTCCATGGCGTCAACAGAGTTTCGTAATAGATTTTCTAGAACCCAGCTCAAAAGGCTAGGATTAAACCTTGCTTCCACATTTGACTCACAGCCTTTAAGTTCAAGACTAACCTGCTTACTGATTCGCGGCCTCATGTATGAAGCCGTGCTTTGTAAAGCTGCAACAAGATCTAGAGTTTGAAGTTCTGGCTGAGAGCCGATTTTGCTGAATCTATCCGTTACAACGTGAAGGCGCTTGACGTCTTTTCTCATTTCGTCGAGTTTGGCCTTATCAACTCCTTCAGCTTCAAGAAGCTCAACCCAAGCCATCAACGAGCTAAGCGGTGTCCCAAGCTGGTGAGCCGTTTCCTTCGCCATGCCGACCCAAACCCTATCCTGCTCCGCCCTTCTGAACGAGCTGAACACCAAGTAAGCAACAAGCAGAAATACTGCAATGAGGATCAGCTGGATGAGGGGGTAGTATTGCATTTGGGCTAGCACGTAGCTGTCCTCAAAGAACACATAGCGCAGCCCCTCGACGGGAAGCCTCACCTCTAGCGGCTTGGCAGATTCAGACATGTCCTTTAGTCGGCTTTTCAGCTTCTCTGGCGAGTCAACCTCTTCGGAAGGGATGCCGCGCGATTCGAGAATTTCCGTCTTAGTTGAGTCGGTTAGAATAACAGGAACAGAGGCGCTGTTTAAAACCGTCTCCGAAACGAAAGACGAAATCAGCTCTGACATCGCCTTCTTTAATTCCTTAAGCCGCAGGCTTTCGTCGTAATAAATCACATGACCCTCCTCTTCAAACCTAATTGGATCAAACCTAGACGCCATCATATCACGCAAGCTATCGAACTCTGCATCTGAAGCCTCTGGCGGAATCGCGTCGCCAAGGTTTATTGAAAACAGCTTTTCTCCGCTGTTGTTGTAGATGAGGACGGGTACTGTTTTGTTTGCCCAGAGGTAGTCTGTGACAAATGTGAGGTCCATCCCGTCGGGCGGATTGTCAATAATTCTGTAGGCATCTGCGAGTCGATCTGCTTTTTGCCTTTCCTCAGATTCTAGCTCTTTAAATAGCTGCTCAGTGTAGTTTACTAATTGGGACCTCTGGGAAATTGCTTCAGTCCAAATCCTAACCTTTTCCCTCTCCTCGTTTCTAATTCTTCTAGAAATGTCGCTTGCAAACCACAAAGTTGCCCCAGCAATTACTGCTGCGGTAATAAGAAGAACTTGCTTCCACCTTTGTTTATTTAATCGTAAGCTGGGCATTGGTGAACCTTAGTCGCCTTCATGTCACAAGCGCTAAATGTAACAACCACCTCATGCGAGCTTCTAGTAACAATGTTAATATTTGAAATATTGAAGTCGTAAGAATATCCAATTCTCATGTAATTGAACACTGCTAATTGGAAAGAAGCTATTAAGGCGCTTTGGTTTCTATACCCCAAACCAACAGACACCATGTCGTCATAAACCATCGCTCCACTCAGCTCAAAACTAGCCGGAAGTCCCGGTGAGTATCTAATGTTTGTCGAAGGTCTAAAGGTGTAACGACCGTCTAATTCTATCGACGTTCCTCCTGTAATTACAAGAGTCCTTGCGGTGGTGGATTCAGGCGCAATTGCCGAAAGCTTTCCCGCTGTAACGTTTAAAAGTGAAATCCCTCCGAAGCTTCTTTTGTCCTGATACCAAAAACCCGCATCAACAAGCGGAAAAACAAATTGTGTGGTTTGGTCTCCTAGTGCCGGATCTGTTGCAGTGATGTCGAGGTTGTTGAGGTTTAAACTGTATTGGCTTAATCCTAAAGAGAATCCCCCGCTTAGCCAACCTCCTAGAGATAACTTTATTTTATGAGAATAGGCTAGGCTTGCTGATGTTGTGCCCCATGCTCCCGCTTGGTCTGTCTCTACCCTAACTCCTATTCCTTGGGTTGCTCTAACGCTTTCGCCTAACCTGCCTGAAAGGCTTAAGAATGAGTTCGTCGGTGCGTTTGGCAGTCCTACCCATTGATTTCTGTGGCCTAGCCTTAAGTCTAAGCACTGCTTGTTGCCTGCGGCTCCAGGATGGTCCATAAATGAAGTAAGTAGGTAGTTCGACCTTACTGGATTCATTTGTGCTTGTACCGAACTCGTTGCTAATACTAAGATGGCAACTAGTGATGTCTTCAATAATTGCTTCATCTTATTAACGCTATGTTTCCTGTTAAAGGTTCAAGGTTTGCCGATAAGTGATTTATTTCTATTACGTAGTAATACGTTCCTATGGGCGCGTCTTTTCCCGACACAGTACCGTCCCAACTAATATTTCCTACGTGTCTTAATATTTGCTGCCCCCATCTGTCGTAGAGGTTGATAATAGATCCCTGGTAGTAATCAAGGCCTGTTACGTCCCAGGTGTCATTTATCATGTCACCATTTGGCGAAAATGAATTCGGCACATTAATTGGAGCGCCCACAGTTACAAGAACGTTGTCATAGTATTCGCAGCTTTCAACGAAACCGCTTACGGTAAACATCGTTGTTGCGTCAGGAGATACCTGGACCGTGCTAGCAGTGGGGTTGTCTACAAATTCGCTTGGCTCCCACTGGTGTCCAATGTTTGGATCTGCTCCCACAACCTGTAATTCTGCAGATTCGTTATAATCAATATTTGTTGGGCAACATGCGTCTATTGTTAGTGGGGTTCCGGAAACTTCTATTGACCATGTGCAATCAGCAGGCGCTGTTGTCGAGTCAAATCCAAACAATACTAAATAGTCTGTGTTTGAATATAGGTCGTCGGTAATAATAGATGCCGATGATGCCACGGTTGTGCACTCTGAAACTGCCGTGAATTGTGTCGCATCACAAAAGTCCAAAGCGTCAGGCAATACCACCATAACCTTCATTGGGTGGTTTCCACAAGAGTTTTGGACGTGTACCGACACGCCTTCTGTGGTGTTTATGTATGTCGTGTGAAATCTCGCAACAGCCCAAGAATCACCTGTAAAACATGGTTCTACTGCTGAGCCTGTAAAATCCGCTGCGAAAAACTCTCCCATTATTTCTCCAGATCCGCCGCACAACGACAAGGGGTTGTCGCAGGATTGGGTGTGTGCGGTTTGGCTTATAGCAAAGAGCGCTAAAAATGCTGTAACTTCTTTGAGATAATTTACCATGTCCTAAAGTTAGTGCTTACGATTGAACGAATTTCACCAACAATTCTCCCTTTTCCACAGCCAACCCGGCATTAGCTGAAACTGATTCCACCGTTCCTGAAACGACTGATTTTATAACATTTTCCATCTTCATCGCTTCTAAAACGAGTAAAGAGTCTCCTTGTTGTACTGCGTCGCCTGGTTTTACAAGAACGTTTAATACTTTTCCTGGCATTGGCGCGCAAAGCTCAAGGTCTGCAGAGCTGTCTGCCGCCGACATCCCCATTCTGTCGAGAAGCAGTGCTCTCTCGTCGAGAATGCTTACCTCCCTTTCTACGCCTGAGATGCGTACTATCATTTTGCCTGATGCGTCTGGGCCGTCTACAGCGCTGACCGAGTAGTTTTTGCCTTCGACATTTACCCTGTAGCTTTCTGGCGCAACCTGAGTCCAAGCCCAATCTTTCTTGCTAGCCTCACTTACCTCGACGACCTTATCGTCCCAACGAATTTCCATTGACATGTCGCAAATTTAACCTCTTTACTCCGACCTTGCGCATATGTCTGGTATCTACCTCCACGTTCCTTTTTGTCGCACCGCTTGCCACTACTGTGATTTCCACTTCTCGACGTCTATGCAGGGTGTGGATTCGTATGTGGAGGCCGTCTGCGCCGAAATTGAGTTGCGGGCTGAGGTTTGGGGTGATACTGAGTTTAAGACCCTTTATTTTGGGGGTGGGACGCCTTCGGTGCTTTCCGTAGCCCAAACCGAGCGCATCACCCGCGCACTCGCCGCGCACCTTCGGACGCCCGCCCAGTGGCGCGAAGCCACCATCGAGGTGAATCCGGAAGACGTAACGAGGGAGGCGCTCGAGGGGTGGCTGAAGTGCGGGTTTGACAGGATTAGCATTGGCGTGCAGTCGTTTGAGGGGGCGCAATTAGAGTGGATGAACAGGAAGCACAGCGCGGAGCAGGCGTCTGAGGCGGTGCTTTTGGCTAGGAATGCGGGGTTTGCTAAAATTTCGGTGGATCTGATTTACGGCCTGCCCTTTAGGGAGGAGGTGAGCTGGGAGAGGACTGTAAATAGGGCGTTTGAGCTGCCGATTGATCACATTAGTTGTTACGCCTTAACTGTAGAGCCTAAAACCGTTTTGGGCGCCTGGGTAAAGTCCGGAAAGGTTAAAGTGGCAGAAGACGAGTTGGTGCAAAAGGATTATGACCTGCTTTGTGGCGCTAGTGACTTCGTGCATTATGAGGTTTCGAATTGGGCTAGAAATGAAGAAAACAAAGCTGTTCACAACAGCTCGTATTGGAGTGGGGCGGCGTATTTGGGGTTAGGTCCCGGCGCTCACGGTTTTGACGGCACTAAAAGATATTCTGTGGTTTCAAATAACCACAAATACATTGATTCCATTTCTAGAAATGTATTGCCCGATGAGGTTGAGCTTTTATCAAAAACAGATCGATCAAACGAGCTGCTTATGACGGGGTTACGCACTTCGGAGGGTGTCGATTTTGATTTGCTTAAAACGATCTACGGCATTGATCACATTTTAGAAAACCAGGATGAGTGGCGCCGTTGGGTTGAGGCGGGCGCAATTATTTCGGCTGAAAAAAGCCGGTGGAGAATCTCAGAAAAACACTGGTTAATCGGAGATTCTATTTCGTCAGATCTTATTTCACTAAAACCCTAATCGGGGAATAGCCCTCAATGATAAGAGTGTAAATTCCTGATTCTTGACCTGAAAAGTCTAGCTCTATTTTACTAGTGGTTGAACTGTTGTTTTCCATCACAACAGAGCCCTTCGAATCAAATAGACTCCAAGAAGAAGTGATGTTGCCTTTTAGTTCAACCGTAACAAATCCATTCGTTGGATTCGGGTATGCAAGAACTTCGTTTGACTCTAATTCGTGCAAGCCAACCCAGTTTGAAACTACATCAGCTGATGTCTGAGACGTGCATTCTCCGTCCTCACTAAATGCAGTTAACACAATAGTAAACGTCCCTGCAGAAGTGTACTCGTGTTCAGGAGTGTCTTCCTGATAAGACTCCCCATCTCCCATGTCCCATAAGTAGGCTCCTGCACCCGTGCTTAAGTTAAATATGTCAACAGGTCCGTTTCCGCTCCAAGGCGAAACAACAAGGAAGTCTGCTAATACTGGTTCCGTTAAGTCAAATTGCCCTCGAGGGGTGATCGTATATCCATCGACAAGCGGCGGATTGTAGTCTCTTTGCCCCCCTATCCCCGTTACGCCAAACACACCCAGCGGTGCTGGTTGGCCAAACAAATCTGTATTAGCGTCAATCCTCATAGTGAGCTCTTGTATGCCCGTTGTAATAGCTACATCAAAGGCTGGAATTGTGTTTGTCCATTCGTTTGGGTTAATCAGTTCAACACATTTTAGAGTAACCATTCTAGACTCCGTTTCTTCACTCATTTCAGCCACGAGGTTAGGGGTCTCGGTTTCGAAACCACTTCCTTCGTAAATGAGGGTGTCCATGCGGATTTGGGCTAAGCCTAAATACTGGTCAATGACACCTCTTACCCTTACACTATCTCCTTCCTCAACATCATACCCAAAATCACTTACTGGGCTAAACGCATTAATTCCATTTGTTTCATCAATCAATGTAAACTGTAGCCCGCTTGGATAGTCATTCCATCCGTGAACAATCCCTCTTAACTCACAGGCCACGTCTATGCTGTCTAGCACCCCTTGCGTGTTAGTGCCCCTTACTTGGTTGATTTCATAAACAGGGTATTCTAAATCTGACGGAAGAATATGTACTACAACCGTGTCAATACCAAGTTCTACATTGCCTGACACCACGCTAAGCGCAAGCAAAACATCCTCTTGTAACTCAGGATCCTCCTCGTCAATAGCTGTAAATGTGAATGATTGTGTGTTTAGTTGCCCCATTTCAAAATCAAATTGTAGTGGGAACACGTCCGGAAAATCAAGTCCTACCAATGCGTCTCCACCAACTACATCAACTTGCATCACCGCGTTTTCAAGTGGATAGGTTGGAGACATCCCAACAGACACCCCTCCCCCTTCGTATACATAGAGCTCTGGTGAGTCAAATCCGATTTGCATTGTCCCAAGTCCTCCACAAGTTGCTGAGTGCGAGCCCAAAAAGTCAAAAGTGTCTTGCGGGTAGCTGTCCCATTGTGTCATCCCCTCACTCCAATCCGTTGTTCCGTGACCAACGTTTGGTTTTCTAACAAGCGTAAATTCAGCCATTGCTCCGCCAGACGTGACTGTCCATGGTTCTCCGGGGTCTTGGCCTATTACTCCCATTATGTCAATTGGCTCTCCGTTTTTGCGTAGCACAATTGCGTCATTGCCGTTATACCAAGTGACTTGGCTGAAAACTGTCGAAACGTTTTGAATTATCGGTGTCGCCTGGCTGTTACCAATTACAAACGTTCCGCCTGGAAGCAATTGGCCCTCAAGCTCAAGCTCTTGAGTTGGTTCTGTTGCCCCATTGTTATAGACCTGTACAGAATAGTCATTAAGATCTATTGTAATCGGTGACGGGTTGTGAATCTCAATCGCCTTGTTGTGGCTATCGCCTTCTACATATTCTGAGATAATGAGGTCATCACACAAACCGGCGTCTCCGCACTGAAGAACCGTTACCTCTAATGCTGACGCGCCCACACTATCACATTCTGAAGCTGATGCGTTAAACACCAATTCTCCTGGAAGGATAGATGTCTCGTTTATTTCTCCTTGCGAGCTTATTCCCCAAACATGGTATATATCTGCTCCAAGGTCTGTAAAATCGTAATACGGCTGGTCTGTTGTTGCGAGAATTACATCGTCGTCACTACAAACAGCAAACAGAAAGTCATCCTCTACTGCATCACTATAATAGCCAAAAGGAACATACGTCCCGTCGTTTGAAAGACACACTAAGACCTCTTCAGATCCACTAGCGTCTAGCATGGTTCCGCCATCACAAGCTGGGGTCTCACACGTCTCCCCTAAAATTAAATATGGGAAGTCTGATGTGCTTGTACACCCCTCCCCTGTTACGTTTTCAATATATTCTCCTTGTGAAGTGGTTGCGTCATTTAGCGGCATGTTGTGTGAAACCGCAACTACATAAAACTCTCCATCTCCTAAGCCTTGAACGTTTATTGCTGAACCGCTTGCAGAAGTTAGTATTTGTCCCTCTAGGTTTGTTACAAAAAGCGTAAGAAGAGCAAATGGCGCGTCGGTTATATGCGTAAAAGCCGCTACCGCCGGACCCTGGTCTGTACACAAAGTGTCGTAGTTGAGATTAGTTATTTCTAAGTAGCCCCCGTCGCATTCTAACACATTTGAAATCCCTTGAGTTGGAGCTTGTATTTCATAGCTTGACACGTCAAACGCATTTCCCCCGTCTGGGAACCTAGACATAGAATGACCTTGAGCATTTCCCTCTGACCCCTCATAAATGAGCTCGCTACTTGGTGGCATTAGCGCCTGTAGCAATACCGCTGCCTGTGGGTTTCCCGGAGAGGTGTTTCCATAAACAAGGGCGTCAACAATGTCATCAGATGGCGGAGGTGTTCCTGTTTCAAGCTCCGAAGCCTCTATTTCATAAATGGCTACAGCGGCAATCGTGGTGTTTAATTGAAGCTCTAAATCAACAAAACCCTCTGCATCTAGCGAAAGTGAGGCTAGATCGACAACCTCATACACCTGTGCTTCATAAACACCTCCTCCAAGAAATTGTGCTTTTGCCAGAACCAAGGTGTAGCCCCCCAGATCAGATTCAGGCAAACCAAACAGCTCCACAAAAGGATTGTCTGCATATACATCAACTTCATTAATAACCAGCCCTTGGGCTGCGGCGTTTGATACTATAAAGCCTCCAACAAAAAGCGTGGAAACAACTCTTTTAACTATCGTTCTAAACAACATTTTTCTCTCTTTACTTCCTGAACCGCAAGGTACGTACCTTTACAGGCTCAAAATGAATCAATTCTCGCTAATAGAAAAGCTAGACGAATTCATCCGAAAATACTACAGAAACAAATGTATTAAGGGTGGGTTAGTTTCTATGGGCCTACTTGGCACGGGGTTGTTGTGCGTGAGTGTTGTAGAATATTTTGGGCGTTTTAGTGTGGAGGTTAGAACTGTTTTGTTCTACGCCATTTTAATTTCTGTCTCTATTCTTCTTTTTAGCCAAGTTGTTTCTCCTCTTCTTAAGCTTCTTCGATTAGGTACTGTTATTGGTTACGAGGAGGCGAGTAAAATTATTGGAGACCATTTTCCAGACATAAAGGATAAGTTACTAAACACGCTTCAGCTTCAGGAGCAATCATCAAACACTCCTTCAGACGACCTTTTAATTGCAAGTATTGAAAGGAGAACCGAAGAGTTAAGGCCTGTAAAGTTTACTAATGCAATTGACTTGAGGGCAAATTTGGTTTACCTCAAGTACGCTTCAGCACCAATTGCAATTATTGCGGCGGTTTTGTTTTGGTCTCCCAGTGTTATCTCAGAGCCTGCAGAAAGAATTATTCAACACAGAAGTGCTTTTGAGCAGCCCGCTCCTTTTAGGTACAGGGTGATTTCTTCTCCACTTACCGTACCTAGAGGCAGTCGCTTTGAATTTCTTGTGAAAACCGAGGGTGAGGTTGTCCCCTCTACTCTTTACCTGGTAGATGGTGGCGGTAGATATCGAATGGAGAGAATAAATGACGGCGTGTTTACTTTCACGTTTAATTCCGTGGTCTCAAACACACGTTTTTTCTGCACTTCGAATGGTTGGGATTCTCCTTGGTATGAATTACTCGCCCTTCCTGTTCCTTCTGTTTCTGAATTTTCTATTGTTGCTCATCCGCCTTCTTATACTGGGTTAGATGAAATAGTCCAAACAAACCACGGAGACCTAGTCATTCCAGAAGGGTCTAAGGTTTTTTGGGATTTTCGTTGTGACGACGCCTCTGATCTTAACATAAGGATTGGCGACACGCTCTTGCCTGCCAAACCGGTTCTTGGCGACAGATTTAAAGCCGAATGGAGGGTGTATCGCTCTACGCCCTATTGGTTAATTCCATCAAACAAAGATCTGGGGTCGGTTGATTCTTTAAGGTATTCACTCGGGGTTGTTGGTGATGCCCACCCATCAATAAAGGTTGTTGAGGCTGAAGACACTGTGTCGAGGGGATTACGATATTTTTCTGGCAATATCAGTGATGATTATGGGTTTTCTAAGTTGGTGTTTTGTTACAAAACAAAAAACGAAGTGTTGTCCAAGGCTTTGGACTGCCCAGGAAACAATTCTGCTCAATTTTTTCATACTTGGAACATTGTGGACCTTGGGCTCTCCCCTGGTGATGTTGTGGAATATTGGTTTGAGGTTTGGGATAACGACAGAGTAAATGGGGTAAAATCAAGTAAAACATCTATTAGAATTTTTTCTGCTCCATCAGAAAATGAGCTAGAGGAAGAGAGAGATGGTGCGAATGAAAAAATCGAATCTTCAATACAAGACGCTGTCGAAAAGGCTAGCGAAATAAGAGAGGAAATTGATGCCTTTAAAGAAAGGTTAAGAGAAGAGAGAGAGCTTGATTGGAAGGATAAAAAAGCGCTTGAGGAGCTTTTGGAAAAACAAAACGAGCTGCAGAAAACGCTTGATTCTATTGAGAAATCCAACGAAAACAAAAACTCTAGATTAAACGAGTTTTCAAAACAAGAGGAAAGGATTTTAGAGAAACAAGACGAGCTACAAAAGTTAATGCAAGACGTAATGTCCGACGAGCTTAAAGAGCTTTATGAGAAAATGCAGGAGCTGATGAACGAAATGAATCCTGAAGATCTACAAGAACAAATGGATCAAATGGATGTGGGTCAGGACGCTTTAGAAAAAGAGTTAGACAGGGCTCTTGAGCAGTTTAAACAACTAGAGTGGGAGGTTAAGATGGAGGAGGTTGTTGAGGACCTTAAAAAACTTGCGGAAAAACAAAAGGATTTGGCCTCAGAGTCTAAGGATGGTGAAAAAAGCGCTGAAGAAATCCGTGAGGTGCAAGAGTCGTTAAATAAGGAGTTTGAGGAAGCGCAAAGGGATCTTGAGGAGCTAAGAGAAAAGAACAACGAGCTTAAGAACCCCAACAGCATGATGGACACAAAAGACGAAGAACAGTCCATCAAAAAATCTCAACAAAACAGCTCAGACCAGCTTTCAAAAGGCGACAAAAAGAAAGCTGCTGAGGAGCAGAAAAAGGCTGCTGAGGAAATGGACAAGATAGCGCAAACCATGGAGAGCATGATGTCTCAAGAGGAAGAAGAAAGTCTTGAAGAAGATATGGATGCGTTAAGAGCGCTTCTAGAAAACATAATTGATCTTTCGTTCGATGAAGAAGGTTTAATGGGTGTGATCAAAAAGACTGACTCTCAAGACCCTCGGTATATTGATTTAGGCCAAACCCAGCGCAAACTAAAGGACGACGCAAAAATGGTTGAAGACTCTCTCTTTGCGCTAAGCATGAGGGTAAGACAGATAGCAAGCGCGGTAAACAGAGAGATTGGTCTTGTTAACCACCATATGGAAAAAGCCCTTGGGGGGTTTGGGAACAGGGACTCAGACGTTATTGCAATGAATCAGCAGTATGTAATGACGTCTTTTAACAATCTCGCACTTCTTCTTGATGAGGCTCTTCAACAAATGCAAAACAAACAAGAGTGTAACAACCCTGGAACAGGAAATTGCAACAAACCCGGTGGCTCCGGCAGCAAACCATCGGCCAAGGCGGGTGACATAAAGAAAATGCAAAAAGCTTTGGGGAAAAAGCTTGAGGAAATGAAGTCAAAATCAGAGGGGTCAAACAAAGGGGAGTCAAAAGGCAAACGTGGGGGGCAAATGAGCAAACAATTAGCCGAAATGGCTGCTCAACAGGCAGCGCTAAGAGAAATGGCAAAAAAGAAAGCTCAAGAGCTAAACAAAGACGGGTCAGGAGACGGCAATGAAATGAAAAAAATTGCTGACGAAATGGAAAAACTAGAGCGCGATCTTTTAAATAGAAACATTGATGCGGGAACAGTTGACAGGCAGAGAGAGATTATGACTCGATTGTTGGAGGCAGAAAAGGCCGAAAGAATTCGTGGAGAAAAATCAGAAAGAAAATCTCAGTCTGGCAATCAAGGGTTGCACCCAAACACCCCACAAAACATTGATTATCTGAAAGATAGGGGTGGAGAAATTGAGCTTTTGAAAACCGTTCCTGCCGACCTCTCCCCTTTCTATAAAGACAGGGTTAATCGTTATTTTAATCAATCTTCTCCTAAATGATACATTACAGAGAGGTCGATAAAAAGTGTATAGTAAAACACAAAAAAACAGTGAGCTCTTGGGTGAGGGCTGTTGTGGAATCATATGGTAAAGAGTTGGGTGATGTTTGTGTTGTGTCTTGTTCTGATGAACATTTGTTGGGCGTAAACATTGAACATTTAAATCACGATTATTACACAGATATTATAACATTCGATTACTCTGACTCCGAAAAAATAAGTGGGGATTTGTTGATTTCGTTTGACAGGGTTGGGGAAAACGCCGGGGACCTTGGGGTAGGTTTTCAAGAAGAATTAAGAAGGGTGATTATTCACGGCGTTTTACACCTTGTTGGGCTTAAAGACAAGTCTGAAAAAGAGGCAAAAGAAATGAGGGCGTGTGAAAACGCAGCTTTAAAAATGTTCCACGTGGAACCGTAAAAATGGGATATCATACAGAATACGATGTTATAGTTGTTGGCGCGGGTCATGCGGGCAACGAGGCAGCGGCAGCAGCAGCAAATCTTGGCGCAAAAACTCTATTGGTTACGATGAACATGGGGGTTATCGGCCAAATGTCATGCAACCCAGCAATGGGGGGTGTTGCAAAGGGTCAAATTGTACGAGAAGTGGATGCTTTGGGTGGTTATAGTGGTTTAATTAGTGACCACAGCGCTATTCAGTTCAGAATGCTAAACCGCTCAAAAGGACCCGCTATGTGGAGCCCCCGAACGCAAAACGACAGAAACCTGTTTGCTAACACTTGGCGAGAAATGTTAGAAAGCACACCAAACCTTGATTTTTGGCAAGACAGTGTTGTTGGTGTTGTTGTTGAACACGGCAAGTGTGTGGGCGTTAAAACCCTTGTTGGAGGGGAAGTTCGAGGAAAAGCTGTTGTTCTTACAAACGGCACGTTTTTAAACGGTTTGCTTCATATTGGTGAAAAACAGTTTGGTGGGGGGCGAGCTGGCGAAAGAGCGTCTAGTGGAATTACTGAGCAGCTTGTAGAGCTTGGGTTTGAAAGCGGAAGAATGAAGACGGGAACACCTCCTAGGGTTGATGGCAGAACTCTTGATTATAGTAAAATGGAAGTACAGCCCGGAGATGAAAACCCAAGTAGATTTTCTTTTTTAAAGCGTAGAAAAGATTTAAGCGATCAGCTGCCCTGTCATATCACTTTTACCAACGAAAATGTACATGACGTGTTGAGATCTGGGTTTGACCGCTCTCCTTTGTTTAACGGAAGAATACGTGGGCTTGGCCCCCGTTATTGCCCGTCTATTGAGGATAAGATCGATCGTTTTGCAGACAAAAACAGACACCAATTGTTTGTGGAGCCTGAGGGTCGAAACACGGTGGAGGTTTATGTAAACGGTTTTTCAACCAGCCTTCCTGAAGAAGTGCAGTTAAAAGCGATGAGGTTAATTCCAGGTTTTGAGAAGGCCAAAATGTTTAGGCCGGGCTATGCTGTCGAATACGACTACTTCCCTCCTACTCAGCTTGGTCACAGCTTAGAAACAACCACAATTAAGGGGTTGTTTTTTGCTGGTCAGATAAACGGCACAACAGGATACGAAGA
>PBNL01000055.1 GCA_002723115.1 Methanobacteriota archaeon
ACGATGGTTCTTGTGAATTCCTAGGATGTACAGACTCTGATGCTCTTAACTACATCGCTCATGCGAACTCAGACGATGGCTCATGTGTATACGAAGAGTGTACAGGTGAAAGTGATTGTCCGTTCGATGCAAACGGAGATGGTGAGATTGGTTCTGCCGATCTACTAGAATTCCTTGTTGCATACGGTCAAGCGTGTGAGAATTTGTAGTAGATAATTGAAACTATAGAGAAAGCGCCAATTCAATCTGAGTTGGCGCTTTTTTTGTCTACGTAGAATTATCTTTGCAGCAATGAAGCCATTAGTTGAATCGAGGCTACCTACAAAATTTGGGGGATTTAAAATCCTTGCATTTGAGAGTGTAGTAAGTGAGATGCCTACCATAGTTCTTGTGTCGGACAAGTTTAATGCTGATGCAGCTGTGGAGGTGAGAATTCACAGCGAGTGTATGACTGGTGACGTGTTCAGTTCATCTAGATGTGATTGTGGAGCTCAATTAGATACATCTCTTATGAAGCTTCAGCAGGATGGAGGGATTCTTATTTACTTACGTCAAGAGGGAAGAGGAATAGGTTTAGTTGAAAAGCTCAAGGCATATAACCTGCAAGACGATGGGATGAACACTTACGAAGCTAATGTTGGTCTTGGACATCCTGAAGACGGCAGATCTTTTGAAACAGCAGTGGAGGTCCTTAAGTACCTTAAGGTGAAGAGGATCAAGCTTCTTACAAATAATCCTGACAAAGTCCGGGCATTTGATTCAGTAGATGAAATAGAAGTTACTGAGAGATTGTCTCTCCAAGTAGGAGTTGTTCCTGAGAACAAAGAGTATCTAGAGGCCAAACGACTCGTTAAAGGACACTTTATAACGAAATAACGTGCATCCATTCCATGCAGATGATGGCTCCAATTGTGCCAACTGCATATCCCAGTACTGCTAGAAGAATTCCAACTGGTGCAAGAGCAGGAGAGAAGGCGCTAGCAACAATTGGTGCTGATGCAGCTCCGCCAACATTTGCTTGAGAACCTACTGCGACAAAGAACAAAGGTGCTTTTATAATTACTGCTACAACAAGGAGTACAATAATGTGTACTAGCATCCATAGTAGACCTATGATTATCGCAGAAGAGTAAGTGCTCCAGTTTGCGATAAGCTCACCAACATTCATTTTCATACCTATTGTTGCTACAAGTATGTAGAGGAATATTGATCCTAATTTGCTCGCTCCGGCGCCTTCGTACTCTTTAGCTTTAGAAAAGCTCATACCGACACCTAAAGCTGTAGCAACAACTACAATCCAGAAGAACCCCTTTTCTAGGGAGCTTAGGAATTTTACAAAGCTATTAGGGTTGTCAGCTAGTATTGCCTGGAAGCTGTCGTGAATGCTAACGCTAGCAAAATCGGCTACAAGGTGAGCTATTGCAACAGATCCAAAAGCAATTCCAACTAGAACTATTAAGTCTGTAAAAGAAGGAACTCTTGCAATACTATCTTGGTATTCTTCAACCTTCTTTTTTAAAGTATCTACAGCTGTGCTGTCGGCTTTGAGCCAAGAATCAATTTTCTTTGTGTGGCCAGCGCCGTATAAAAGGAATGGCATCCAAAGGTTAGCTACGAAGACATCTACAATTAACATGATAGAAAACTGCTTGTCTAATGTGCCTGATATCTCCTTTAATGCTGCTTGGTTAGCTCCACCGCCTATCCAACTTCCAGCTACAGTAGAAAGCCCTCTCCACATTGCTTCTGGAGAGTCGCCACCAAAAACTTCAGGGTTGAAAGACCCAACTACGTAAAGTGCAATAGGTCCGCCTATGATGATTCCAAAAGTCGCGGCGAAGAACATGATGATTGCTTTTGGTCCCAAGTTGTAGATTCCTTTTAAATCTATACTTAGGCAAAGCAAAACCAAACTGGCAGGAAGCAAGTACCTCGAAGAAACGAAGTACAAGCTCGACGCTTCTCCATCAACAAGTCCAAAAGAATTAAACGCAGCAGGAATAAAGTAGCACAACAAAAGTGTTGGGATAAATGTGAAGAATTTCTTCATCGATGGTTGCTGAGCAGCGTAAAAAATCCCTGCTAGGGTAACTGCTAATAAACCAAGTACTACTGCGTCGTTTTCTAATGGAAACATGATGATTATGCCTTTTTGATTTCGATTAATTCAACCTCGAAGATAAGGGCTGCGTAAGGAGGTATAGGACCATTTGGGTTTGGTCTTGCTCCATATGCTAACTCTTGAGGTATGTAGAATGTAGTCTTCCCACCAACTTTCATAAGCTGAAGCCCCTCTGTCCAGCCAGGAATCACTCCATTCAATGGGAATAAAATAGGCTCTCCTCTTTTGTAGCTAGAATCAAATTCTGTTCCGTCTATCAAAGTTCCTTTGTAGTGAACTGTTACTGTGTCCTCTGCAGCTGGTGAATCACCATCTCCAACAACCTCGTGATGGTATTGAAGACCGCTTTCAGTCATTTCAATTCCGTCTTTCTTAGAATTTTCAGCTAGGAAGTATTCGCCCTCAGACTTTGCTTCTGCAGCTTTCTCTTCCTGAATCTTAGTCATTACTTCTCTGATTTGAGCATCAGCTTCTTCAACTGTTTGAGAAGCAGTTCCAGCAAGTGAATCGGCAAAACCTTTTGCTAATTTCTTTGAGTTTATGCTTGAAAATCCTTGATTTTTAAGGTTTGCTGCAAGTACAACACCTAGTGAGTAGGATACTGAATCCATTTGTTTTGAATAATTTAAAAGTAATTAGGGCCGCAAAGATAGTCCCTTAGCTACCTAATTCTAGTAAATGCTAGTGTAGATGAGTCGCTTAAATCTTCTCTATATCTAAAACCCAAACCTTTGAACCCCCTCAACCCTTCAGGACTCTCGATTTCATTCTCAATAATAAACCTAGCCATAGCACCTCTAGCTTGCTTTGCAAAAACGCTAATGTTTTTCAACCCACTGTCTGTTTCAACCTTAAAAGAGAAGTTTATGACATTTAGATCTAGTTCGGGTTTCAGTACGACTTTGTTGTATTCGTCAGATGCTAAGTTGGCAAGAAAAGTGGCTTCGATCTCAGAAGCTCTTTGGTTAAAAAAACCAGGCAGTCGCTTAGCCCAGAACCCATTCAAACTCTTTGTGTCATCATATGGCGTAAACTTTTGCGCCATCTCAAGTCTGTACGGATTAACACCATCAAAGGGGCCTAACGCCCCATACAATCCGCTCAACACGTACATTCTGTTTCTGGCATAATCAGCCGATTCTTTGTCTAGAGAATCGAATCCCAAAGCTTTAAATGCCTCGCCCTTCATAGATAGCCCAGTTGGGTAAAGCATGGAATCATCGGACCATGAGCAATGCCATTGCTCAACTGTTGTGGCTAAATCATCACTAAGTTTCATCACCTTGCCCAGGTTTTTCATTTTACGAAGCGACCTCATTAATTTCTCCGCTTCAGTCTGGAATGCAGGAGTGCTAAGTTGCTCTTTTGGAGTGCTGTTGCTCAAGTCAAGAGTCTTAGAAGGTGAGAGGATTATTATCATCATTGCGAAGGTCGTGCTATATTGCAGATATGCAACAATTGTTACTACCATTCTTTATCGCAATCGCATTGTTTGCGACTAATTCACAAGCTATTTCACAATGTGCTGACGGCGAATCAACCTTTGAGTTGGTCGTAAATACGGATGCTTGGGCTTATGAGATGTACTATGAATTAACTCCAGTTGACGTTGAATGTGGTGGCAATGTAGTTGCTAATGGTGTTGCTGGTGCTACTAACGCTTGCCTTGCTGATGGATGCTACATAGTTAATGGTTTCGATTCCTATGGAGACGGATGGAATGGAAACGTAATGAATATTACAGATGCAAATGGAAACACAGTTCTTACTTGGGATGGACCTGAAGTTGATATAGATTCAGTTGATTTTTGCTTAGAGAGTGACGAACCAATTGATCCTCCTGCTTGTTCTAACATATCTATAGATATTAGTGGCGGAACATGGCAAAGCGAAATTTCATGGAATATCGTAGATAATGATAACTTACTTTATTCAGGAGGAAATGTGAATGTAGGTTGTGGAAACACAGGGAATGGGACTCCAGGGTATACCTATGCAGATAATGATACACAAATAACAGATTTAATTTGTCTTACAACTAATTCCCAAGTTGTGCTTCATCATACTGATAGCTACGGAGATGGAGGAACAGATTTTTATGTTTTAGTTGATGGAGTCCAAACTGAATTCTTAGATGGGTCAGATTATGGAAACACCTGGACTATAGACATAAATACAGATGGTCTTGTAGATCATGACACACCTTGTGACGCACTTGAATTAAGTGTTGATGGCACCTCAGAGTTGATCTCTAACGTTGGTGCTACAGGTTCTTCCAATGAAATTACTCCACCAGCATTGGGTTGTAACCATCCAGGGGGATGGTGTGAGGGAGCTGCTAATGTTAGTGTTTGGGCGAAGTTCACTGTAGAAGAGGATATTAGATATCAAGTACAGCTATGCAACGATCATACAGACTTTGACTCACAACTTGCTCTTTGGGTAAACGATGGTTGTGGAGATTGGAGCACATATGAATTGGTTGGAGCAAATGACGATGCTAATTGTGGTGTTGGAGAATATTATGCGAGTACAGCATACACACCTTGCTTGCCAGTTGGAACTGAAGTTTATTGTCAAATTGATGGTTGGAATGGAGCAACTGGAATTGCAGAAATTTCTGTAGCTCCATCTGAAGTGGAACCATCGATTTCATCAAGCGTAAATCAAATCTCATGTGCCCTAGAAACAGAGTTTAATCCTGATGGATCTATCAATTTGATTTCATATTACGACGGCTTAGGAGGAGAGGTAAATTGGACAGGACCATTTGGGTATACAGGTACAGGAAATTACATTGATAATTTACTGCCTGGTGTTTACAATGTTGAGTTGAATTCAACATGTCCAGATGATACGTATTACGCTAGTTATGAGATTATTAATCCTGAACAATTAGAGCTAAACTACACTGTGAATTCTTCTTGCGAAAACGGAGAAGGAGGGTCGGTTGATCTAGAAATTTCTGGAGGAACAGGAGAGTACACTGTTGATTGGAATGGGCCAAATGATTACGATTTCGACGGTGAGGATTTGCCCCTTGTTAGCTCTGGCGATTACTATGTTGAGGTAGTAGATGCTGAGGGTTGTACTGCTGATTTGGATATTGAAATTCCATTTGTTGGAGTAACTCCATTTAGTCTTGGTGATGATATGGAATTATGCGCTGGAGACATGCATATCTTCCTTGCTCCAACGGGTGATTATACATATGAGTGGCAGGATGGATCAGCGTCATCGCTTTTCATTTTACAAACTGAGGAGGGAGTTTCTACAACTGCTGTAATAGGAGTTTCTGTTTCTAACAGCTACGGATGTGAGCTTTCAGATGCTGTTGTTGTTACTGTATTTAATTGCGCTAAGATTGAAGAAGATCAATCAAATACATGGTCTTTATTTCCAAATCCAATTGATGGAGAAGCAACACTGAATCTAAAAGGAATAGATTCTAATAGTTTATGCCAAATCCGTGACACACGCGGTAGAATTGTACTAACTACCCAAGCTCTAGAAACAACAACGATCAACGCTTCATCTTTAGAAGCTGGAGTTTATATGGTTGAGGTAGTAAATGACAGAGGAATGGTGATTTGGCATTCTAAAGCAATAATCAAGTAAGACATGAATAAAATTCAATCTATGGCTACAAAACTAGTGGCCTCATTAATCCTGCCATTGTGTTTCATGGGTCCATTAGGAGCCAAGGAGGGGATGTGGATTCCAACTCTTTTGCAAGCTCTTGAAGACGAAATGCAAGCAATGGGTCTAAGGTTGACAGCAGAGGATATCTATTCTATCAATCAAAGCAGCTTGAAGGATGCTGTTGTGCACTTTGGTGGAGGATGTACAGCTGAGATGGTTAGTTCACAGGGGCTTCTTCTAACAAATCATCACTGTGGATACGGTGAGATACAGTATCACAGTACAGTTGAGAATGATTATTTGAAGGATGGATTTTGGGCTATGTCTATGTCTGAAGAATTACCCAACCCAAACCTCACAGCAACTTTCATTCACAGAATTATTGACGTAAGCGCAAGAGTACTTGCATCCATTGATGGACTCGACGGAGAAGAAAGAGCTGAAGCTAAGAATAAGGCCTACTCTGAAATTGAGGCTGAGATGCTCAATGAAGAGCATCTTACAGGAGGTGTTGTTGAATTTGATTTCGGAAATCAATACTTTCTAATTTCAAAAATCACGTATAAAGATGTGAGACTTGTGGGTGCTCCTCCATCTGCTGTGGGTAAGTTTGGTGGGGATACTGACAATTGGGTTTGGCCTAGACATACTGGTGATTTCAGCGTTTTCAGAATTTATGCTGACGAGGATAATATGCCTTCAGAATACTCGGAATCAAATGTTCCGTACAAACCTGCACATCACTTTCCAGTGTCTATTAAGGGTGTGAAGGATGGTGATTTCACAATGGTGTTTGGTTTTCCTGGGACTACAGAGCAATTTTTGACATCAGACGCTGTTGAGCATGTGATTGAGGAGTATAATCCCATGAATATTGCTATGAGAGATGCTAGCTTGGCTGTTATTAATGCTGCTAGATCTTCATCTGATGAATTGCGCATTGCATATGCTTCAAAGCAGAGCAGTATTGCAAATGCTTGGAAAAAGTGGATGGGTCAATCTGCGGGTTTGAAAGAGCTAGATGCTGTTGGAACTAAAAAAGCTCTTGAGGCTGACTTTAAGAAGATGGCTCAAAAGCGTAAATTTTCTGAGTATAGAGGGGTGATAGACAGTATACAAGCTGCTAATTTGGACTACTTCCCATACATGGAAGCAAGGAGGTTGTTTATTGAATTTGTCTACTACGGTCCAGATATTTTGTTGCACTCATTTGAGTTTTCAAACCTCATAGAACATTTTGATACACTGAATGCAAAAGGTGAGTTGGATAAGCATTTAGATAGGCTTTTACACGTAAACGAAGAGTATGCAAAGAACTATGATGCATCAGTAGACCAAGGAATTTTTGCAGCATTAGCTGAAGCGTATTTGGGCTTTATTGAGGATGATTTAAAACCAGAAGAATTTGCTGAAGATTTTGCTCGTTTTGGCTCATCAGAAGAATACGCATCTAATTTTTATAAGAGTTCTCTTTTTGATAACCCAAATCAGCTTGAAGCTCTTTTAAATTCTAGAAATTCAGAAGCTATAAAAGCTTTAAAAGATGATCCTGCATTTGAACTAATTAATGAGTTAAGATCAAATTATTTTGCTAAAATTAGCCCATCTTATTCATCAGCAAAAGAAAAGATTAAGACTGCAACAGCAGCTTACTCTAGAGGTCTTAGGGAAATGTATCCAGATGAAGTTTTTATTGTCGATGCAAATTCAACATTAAGGCTAACATATGGTAGGGTAGAGGGGTCGTCGCCACATGATGGGATGACGTATAATGCGCTTTCTACAACAAAGGGGATTTTGCAGAAATATCAACCTGGTCACCCTGATTTTGACCTGCCATTAGACTTGGTAGAAAAGTTAAAGGCTGGTGATTGGGGGCAATATGGAACTGGAGGAGATGAGAGTGAACTAGTCGTTTGCTTTACGGGCTCAAATCACACTACTGGAGGAAACTCAGGAT
The DNA here is from genome assembly GCA_002723115.1 of Methanobacteriota archaeon. Taxonomy (GTDB): domain Bacteria; phylum Bacteroidota; class Bacteroidia; order Flavobacteriales_D; family Sanyastnellaceae; genus UBA974. The sequence goes on from PBNL01000055.1 coordinate 7,725, forward strand.
CACCAGCCATCAACGGTGATGGTGAGTTAGTGGGTATCAATTTCGATAGAACTTGGGAGAGTACTATGAGTGATATTCTGTTTGATGAAAGTAGATGTAGAAATATAATGGTCGATATCCGCTATGTGCTTTGGATTATCGACCATTACGCTGGTGCAGGACATCTCGTAGATGAGATGACCATAGTAAGATAGGGAGTTACGCCATAAATGAAATTGCGATTATCACAATTGCAAAAAGGAACAGTGCAAAAACAACTGGTCCAGCGATCTCATTTTCTTGTGGTTCTTCGTGATGTCCCATTTCGATTTTTTTTTTTGCGAAGATACAAATGAGTTCATGCAACCATTTACATAAATAGAAGTTTATCCATTATGTACTAATTTGCAGGACGTTACCTGTTTATTGAAATTGAAACTCATGAGCCTAAACTGTACTCGTGTGCTAGCATTTTTCATGATGCCCGCACTTTTCCTATTTACTAGCACTGCTGTAGCCCAAACGGATTGCGAAGACGGTGAAACTGAAATCTTTATTGAAATTTCTCCTGATGAATGGGAGAACGAAATTAGCTGGACACTAATGGTGGGCGGCGAACTTATTTCAGAAGGAGGTTCGAACTCTGATGTTTTATGTGTCGAATTGGATGATGAATTTCCTTGTTTTGAATTCACTATTTACGATTCATACGGTGACGGATTGAATGAACCAGGTTACTATGCTGTTCACATGGACGGTGTTAATGTTGGAGGTGGTAGTGGAGATTATGGGTATAGCGATCAAGTAACATTTGATTGTGCTCCTGGTACTACCTGTAATGATGCGATCGTACTTAATCAGCCTTCTGAAGAAGGGGACATGATTGACCAGCCGCTTGCGAACTACTGGTACCAATTTACTCCTGAGGCAAATGGTATGTATTTGTTCAGCAGCTGCGAAACAGGATGTGATACTAGGCTTTACATCTATGAGTACTGTAGCATGGTGAATTTTGATGATACTAATGCAGGAACGATTTACTACGACGATGATCAGGGTGGTTGTGGTGACGAAGCAACTTTGACAGTTCTTTTAGAAGGAGGAGTAACTTACTGGATTCGTTGGGCTGCTTTTGAAGGATGTGAGGAAGATTGGCAGTGGGAGTATGCATATATGGGACCACCAGAAGGTTGTACAGATCCTGAAGCATGTAACTACAATCCAGACGCTGAAGTAGATAATGGCTCATGTATTTACCCAGGAGATCCAGATTGTACTGGACCAGACTTAATCGTTGTAGAGGACGCAATTGTAAACAGTATTTACGCTACTGACATGGAGGTGAGCGAATCTGACTGTTACATTACAGAAGGATGTCTCAATGGATACGGTGATAGAGAGATCGTAAGATTTACTACTCACATTAAGAACATCGGTGATCTAGATTATTACATAGGCTCACCAAATGATAATACAAACAATCAATTTGAGTGGGGTGATTGCCACAATCACTGGCACCACAATGGTTACGCTAAATACGATCTTTTCACTCTTGATGGAGAATACATTCCAATTGGATTTAAAAATGGATTCTGTGTAATGGATCTTGAGTGTTCAGGAGGTGGAAGTGCTCAATACGGTTGTAGTACAATGGGTATTTCAGCAGGATGTGGAGATATTTACTCTAGTGGGTTAAGTTGTCAGTGGATAGACGTTACAGGCATAGAAGATGGTACATACTTTCTTCTTGTTAGGGCTAATTGGGAGTTCATCCCAGTCGCATTAGGTAGAGATGAAACAGATTACTCAAACAACTACGCAGCAGTTTGTGTGAACTTCGATAGATCTATGGGCTACCTAGTGGTTGATACTTACGAGGACTGTGAGCCATTCTATGATTGTGAAGGAACACTTTATGGTCAGGCTGTTGCAGATTGTAACGGAGATTGTAACGGAACAGCATTGGTTGGTGATTTAGATTTCAACGGTGCTCAAGAGTACTCAGACGCAGTTGCATATGTAGAAGGGATTTTAGGTAGCGACATCGCAGCCGCTGCATGTACTGATATAGACCAAGACGAAAATATCACAGTAACTGACGCAGCACTTATGTCTCGTTGCCAATTCTGGAACGTTTCACACGAGCACCCAGACAGCTCTGGTGTACACGATAAGTGTGATTTCCCAGTAACTGAGATAATCAATTACTACGATACTGTTCACTTTAAGATTGGTGATATAAACTGGGATCAAGGATACGTGGATGTACACGTTTTAAACCCAAACAACAGAATCGTAGGTTACGAAATTGATTTCAGCGGAATAGAAATAAGCCAAGCTATTTCTCTAGCTGACGTAGTAAACTACCCAATTGAGCCTTCGCATATGCCTGGAGGGTCTAAGGTGATAGGTTTAAGCTATGAAGGGGAGAGTATGATGAAATTCTATGAGTGGACTCCACTTTTAAGACTTTACTGGAGCAATGCAGGTGAGGAAATTTGCATAGCAGATGTTGTAGACGTAGTTAATGATGATTACCACAATACATTAATTAATGTTGTTGATGCTTGTGTAAGCGAAGTTCATAGCGATGACCTTATAGATGATCAAGTTGTTGTTATGCCAAACCCGTTCACTCAAACATCGACTCTTTCATTCCCTAACCCTACTAGAGAGGCTATGACACTTCAAATCATTGACACTCAGGGTAAGCTTGTTAGAATTGAACAAACTACAGGTAATACGCACATTATTGAAAAAGGATCGTTGAGTGCAGGTGCATATTTCTTCCGTTTAGTTGGTACACAATCAACTCCATTAACAGGAAGATTTGATATCAAATAAGAATTATAACAATTAGAAAAGCTTTGAATAGAGTTCTACATATTTCAGTGATTGCATTGATGTTGTCAATGCAATTTTCCGGTTTATATGCGCAGGTTGTAATTAATGAATTCAGTTGTTCTAACTACACCTTAAACATTGGTGGAGATAATGAAGACTTTATTGAATTCTATAACCCAGGCGCTGCAGATGTTGACCTAGGAGGTTATTACTTATCAGACCAACCTTCAAATCCTGACAAATTTGAAATCCCTGCTGGTACTACTGTTCCTGCAGGTGGGTATTTGATGGTTATGTGTTCTGCAGAAGGTGAGCTGATTACTAATCTTTATGTTGGTGGAAACCTGAATACTAATTTCAAAATCAACCAATGCCAAGGTGAATCAATAATTTTCAGTGACCCTTCAGGTGCTATTCTAGAACAATTTGACTACCTAGGTAACATAGGAACAACACAAGCCGATCATAGCTGGGCTAGATCAGTAGATGGAGGTGGAGTTTGGGAAGTTTGTGTAGATCCTACACCAAACGCTTCAAATGCGGGGGGAACTACTTTTAGTGCATATGCTCCAACACCTCAATTCGATCTTGAAGCAGGTGTTTATGCTGGAGGATTAAACGTGTCAATTTCAGCTCCAGCTGGATATGATATCAGATACACTACAGATGGATATGCGCCAAACGGTGGTAGTGCTATGTACGGCGGACCGATCGCCATTAATCAGACTACAGTTCTTAGAGCAATTGTAATAGACCCAACAGGTGCTGAAGCAGATAGCTTCATTGAAACCAATACCTACTTTATAGGTGATGATAATCATTCAATCATAGTTGCTTCATGTTCGGGTAATGGACAAGAGGATGGTGCTTGGCCAGGAGGCTGGGGCGGTGGAGCTGACGAACCTATGCATATCGAGTTTTTTGCGCCAGATGGCACGTTTTTAGCTGAGGCTAGTGGTGATTCTAATGAGCATGGAAATGATTCAAATGCATACGGCCAAAGAGGTTTTGACTACGTGTCAAGAGACCAAATGGGATATAGCCACGCCGTTGAATATCAGCTTTTCCACGAAAAGAGTAGAGACGAATACCAAAGATTGATATTTAAGGCTGGGGCTAACGACAACTATCCTCATGAACCAGGAGCTCACATAAGAGACGCTTATGTTCACACACTTTCTCACGAGGCAGACCTTAAGCTAGATGAACGTACTTCAGAGAGCTGTATTGTTTATTTAAACGGCGAGTACTGGGGAGTTTATGAATACAGAGAAAAGGTAGATGATACTGATTTTACTACAGAGTACTACGATCAGCCAAGGCACTTTGTTGATTTCCTGAAGACTTGGGGGGGTACTTGGGAAGAATATGGTGATGGTGATGATTGGTATGATTTCGTTGATTTTGTAACAGGTAACGACATGACTGTTGCAGCGAATTACGATTACGCAATTACACAGTTACATCCACTTAGTTTAATAGACTACTTCATCTTAAACAGCTATATCGTAAGCATGGATTGGCTTAATTGGAATACAGCATGGTGGAGGGGTAGACATCCAGATGGTGGAGCAAAAAGATGGAGATACGCACTATGGGATTGCGATGCTTCTTTTGGCCACTATGTAAACTACACTGGTATTCCTGATACTGGCCCTACTGCTGATCCATGTAATCCAGAATCTATGGGTAATATTGGTGGGCAAGGACATATTCCAGTATTAAACGCATTAATGGGTAATGAGGACTTCTTTGCGCTTTACGTTAATCGTTGGGCTGATTTAGGTAACACCCATTTTACTTATGATAATATGCATGCTGTACTTGATAGTATGGTTATGGTTATTGAACCTGAAATGCAGAAGCAATGTGACAGATGGGGTGGTACTATTGGAGGATGGGAAACGGAGCTTCAGCAATTACGAGACTTCATTGACACTAGATGTGAAGATGAGTTGCTTTCAGGAATGGAGGATTGTTACGATGTAACACCATTTACTCTTACTCTTGAAATTGTGGGTATGGGTGATGTGGAAATTAATTCTGTAGATATTACTCCAGCTGATAGCCCGTTTAGTGGTTGGTACTTCGAAGAACTTGGAGTAAATCTAACAGCTGAAGAAAATTATGGTGTTGAGTTCCTTTATTGGGAGGTTGTAAGTGGAACAGCAGTTCTTGCAGATCCAGAAAACCCAGAGTGGACAATTAATCTACAGGATGATTTAACAATAAGAGCTCATTTTGGTGTACCTGTTCCGCCTGAGGATATAACATTTAATGTTGAGCCAGCTGGAGCAGGGACAATTATGCTAGATGGAATACTTATACCAAACTATCCATCTACTCAGTCTTTGAGTGTTAGCACACACAATATGCAGGCTACCCCTGCTGATCAATGGTGGGTATTCTCTCATTGGACTACATCTCAGCCTTCAAATATTATATGTCCTGACACGAACTCGCCAAACGCAACAGTTGATGTTGAAGTTAGCGGTGAAGTGACCGCTCACTTTACATACATTGAGCATCTTGAGCTAGAAGTTGAAGTGCAACCGGCTGGTGCAGGAGCAGTTACAGTAGTTAATACAGCATATGTTGAGGATTACTGGCAGAGTGGATTAATTGTTGATGGCCCTATGGTGTTCAAGGCTTCTGCTAATCAGGAATGGGAATTTGACAGATGGGTTGTTCAGACGACTGAACCGATGCCAAGTGCTACTTCTACAAGTATGACTCTGGATTTAGAGGACGTTGAATACGAAAGAGTTGTTGCCCTTTTCAAAGAGGTTGATTTCAGACTCTTTATTCCTAATGCATTCACTCCAGATAACGATGGTGTGAATGATAGTTTCTTGCCTTTGGGCCAAGGATACGCCGCTCATCAATACGAATTCATTGTATTTAATAGATGGGGAGAGGTCGTGTTTAAGACTAATGATCCTAACGAACCGTGGGTTGGCCAAAACAACCAAATAGGTGGTGACCACTTCGTTGTAGATGGCGTGTACATGTATTCTGTGACAGCTCTAGGCTATCACGATATTAGTTCTGAAACTTATAGAGGGTCGATTACTATCGTTAGATAGACCTACTCAAGTAGATTTTATGGGCTGAAAGCGCTGTAGGTAATACTAGCGCTACGTCGAGTATTTCATACCACAATGGGTGCTGAATCTCATATGCATTTATAAAGCTAAATGAGCTCAATACAACGCCTATAACTATTGCTGGAACATATCTTTTCCAACCTGCAATTAAACTTGCTGTTAAAGCGCCTAAGAATACTCCTCCAACGTGTGCAAGCAATAGTGCCAAGAATGCACCTGCAGGAAGACTCATGATAAATGCATCGAGGTTTTCAGGATCATAGGGAGCGTTTGAGTATTCATCAAAACACAACCGCCCTATGTTTTCGAAATAGAATATACCTAGGCCAACAACAACAAATCCCACTAACAAGCCCAAACCCAATTTAAGTCCCCTCATTTACATATTTCTTCTGTACCGCCCGCCAACCTCAAAGAGAG
>PBNL01000056.1 GCA_002723115.1 Methanobacteriota archaeon
AAGAATTGCTCGCCCACATCGAAGGATGCAGACGAGGGGAATCAAAATCCCAGCGCTGGATCTTTGAACGGTACTACCGTTTGATGTTTGGTGTTTGCATGAGATATGTTTCGGATAAGGACGCTGTACAAGATGTTGTACAGGAGGGTTTTCTCAAGATATTCACCAATATTGAGGGGTACACTTCCAAAGGTTCTTTTGAAGGCTGGATGCGTCGAATAATGGTTAACACTTCCATTGACGCCATTAGACGCCGTAAGGCGACCGGGCTAGTTCTAGGTGAAGATAAATCATTCGAAGAAGTAGTTGACGATGGTGTGGAGGATGATAATGACGGCGAGTACACTTTTACGATAAAGGATGTTCAACATGCAATGGCAAAGTTGTCGCCTGTTTATCGAGCAGTGTTCAATCTATATGTCTTTGACAACATGACACACCAAGAAATAGCTTTAAAACTTGGTATTAGTGTTGGAACCTCGAAGTCGAATTTGGCTAAGGCTAGAAGAAATCTTCGAAAAATATTAACAGTGAAAAACACAGACAATGTCTGATTCGAAGTTTGATGATAGAATAAGAGAAACGCTAGAAGGTCATGAACCAGAAGCTACTCCTAATTGGGAGAAGATGAGGGACAGGATCGCTGCCGCTGCTGCTATTGGCGCAATGGGGGTAGATGCTGCTGGATCTAAAATTGCGACGCAACTTTCTATTGGAGCTGCTGTTGTTTTAGGAGCTGCTTCGATGTGGGTGGCTCAACAATTTGTCGAACTTGAGGATGATATTTCAGAAGAATCGGTTACTGAAATTGTTGAGTTTTCTGATGATCACATGAATAATTCAAGTGATAATGAGGCTATCCTTTTTGATGCAAATGATGCTGATGCTTCTGAAGTTGATCAACAGTCTTTAAAATCTGAAAATACAATTTCAACAAAATCAGAGTCAATTTCAAAACGTAAAAAAACTAATACTTCTATTGAAAAAACAGAGGTAGTTGCAGTTGAATCGACTGAGAAAAAAGAAATAGAATCTGAAATAGAATCAATTGATTCACCTAAAATTGAAGAAGTGCCATTTAACTCATCTACTCAGACTTCATGTGTTGGAGCTCAGGTATCTTTCGAAGTAGAAGGATCTGATAAGAGCATGAGTTTCTTGTGGAATTTTGGAGACGGTAGCTTTTCTTCTGAACCTAACCCTAGCCATACCTATAAATTGCCAGGTGTTTATGATGTCACTTTGTCTTTAAGATCGCCAGGTGAGGGGAGTATTAAAACAAGAACAATTGAAAATTTAATTACGATTAACCCTCAGCCAGAAGCCAATATGACCTGGACTTTCCCAAGAATTATTACTGGAAATAAGGTGCCTCTTGAGTTGATTGATAAGACTGTAAATGCTAATGATGCAACATGGATAGTAGATGGAGAAATATTAAATTCTCCAAATCCATATCTTAACAATCCAGGTAAATACCAAGTAAATCTTATTGCAAGCAATCAATTTGGTTGCCAAGATCACACTTCAAACACTGTAATTGTTGGTAATAGAAATGACTTAAATGCTCCTGCTAGATTTAGTCCGGATGGCGACGGTAGATATGATGATTTCATGCCATTTGGTTTAAGAGGTTTGTCAGAAAAATGGGAGTTAGTTATTGCTGATAAAAATGGAAATGAAGTCTTCTCGTCTTCAAGTGTTGAAAAGCCTTGGGATGGTAAAATTAAAAATGGCGAACTAGCTTCAAATTCAGAATTATTTTACTGGACTGTAGTATGCACAGACTTCGATGGTAACCAAAGAGTTTACACCGATAAAGTGACAGTAGAGAGGTAATTAAATGCACTCTGTTCGTAAGAGTGCAACCATTTAAATTTTTGCAAGTCCTATAATAGTTGTCATTTCTTATCTTGCACAAATGAAATCTTCCCAGATTATGCAGTCTTTGAAACTAATCTTAGCAAGCTTTTTTACACTTGCGTTTTCTTGCTTTACAATAGCCCAAGAAACAATCATTGTGACAATGGGTTCAGCAAGTCCATATGTTGTAGCATGTGGAACACCAATCATCTTCACAGACGACAACTCAGGTTCTAATGATGCTCAAGACCCTTATTCTTGTACAAATAACACGATTACAATTTGTCCAGATGTTCCGGGGGACGCAGTTCAGGTAAACTTTTTAAATTTTGATTTGCAGACAAATGCAAATCCAAATAACCATGATGCTCTATACGCATATGACGGGGACAATACAGGAGCAAACTTGGTTGGTATTGGTACAGGAAACAGCTTCACAGGAGTAAGTATTACGGCATCTATTGACAATCCGACAGGATGTGTAACATTCCAATTCGATTGTAACAATAACGCAACTGGTGGAAATATTGGCTGGGCAGCAGAGGTAACTTGTGTAACTCCATGTTCTTATCCTGTTTCAGGATTAGAATTGGTTTCACCAGATCCCTTTCCAACAAATCAAGAGGGATCAATCAGTATAGGTCTTTGTCCTGATGATGAAATAACATTCTCTGCAGAATCGGCATTTGGTACAGGCGGATTCGAACTTGATTCTCTTGTTTGGAACTGGGGTGATGGACAAGTTGAAACTACAGCTGTTGATGATGGATTAATTGTGTCTCACTCATATCCTGAACCAGGTGAATACATTGTAACACTTACGGTTGTAGACGAAAACCAATGTAACAGTACAAACCTTCAACCACACCAGGTTCTTGTTAGTACTATTCCGATTTTTAATACTGAATACACAACTCCCATTTGCGCTGGTTCACCAGGATATGTAAATGGAAATCCTGTTCAAGGAGTGACTTGGACAGCCCTACCACCTTTAGCTGTTTCTGAAGAAGCAGACCTTCCAGATGCAACAGGTGTTGCATTTACTTCAGAATTGTTCATTGACTTCTTCGAGCAAGATCAAGTGCTCGAGGATTGTGATGACCTAGAGCTAATTACTGCAAACATCGAACACTCATTCATTGGAGATTTAAGCTTTTGGATTACATGTCCTGATGGTACTGAAGTGTTATTAATGGATAACGGTGCATCAGGTGGCCCAGATCCAACAGGATGTACTCCTGATGATTTGGGTGGAAACAACCTTGGTGTAGTAGATGTAGAAGGTTGGAACTACTCATGGAGCACAGATGGAGAGTGGGTGCTTGACGATGCAAACAACCCTGACGTTGCTGACCCAATGCCATCTGGAGTTTATGCTTCATGTGAAGACATCTGTAATTTTGTTGGTTGCCCACTTAATGGTATTTGGACATTCAACGTAATTGATCAGTGGGCTGCAGATAATGGAACTCTTTTCTGGTGGCAGATTGATTTCAATCCAGCTATAGTTCCAGGTGTGACTACTTTCACGCCAGTTGTAGGTATGGATGCAGATTCTAGCTACTGGCAGGTTAATACTAGCGACATTGGTGTAGTTTCTATTTCTGACGATGCTAACTATGTAGATTTGAACTTCCCTGACCCTGGCAATTTTGATTTCACTTATGAGGTGACAAACAACTTTGGTTGTACTTGGGATACTACAGTAAACATTACAGTAATTGAAGGTCCACAAAACAGTGTAACAGCAGGTGGTGATTTAATCTACTGCCTAGATCCTGTACAACTTGAGGGAGCATTTACAGGAAGTGATCCTTCACCTTGTGGTGCTGTAGCTGGAGAATACGAATATTGCTATGTGAATGATGATAACACAATATTCAGTTATTGTCCAGATAACCCAGGTGATGGGACTATGATGCAAATTAGCTTCTCTGCTGGTGCAATGGAAGCTGGTTGGGATATGTGTACTATTTATGATGGCCCCAATGCTACTGGAGCAGTCCTTGGTATTCTAGACGCAGATTTTGCAGACCAAGTTTTCACAGCAACTAACCCTGACGGTTGTATTTCTATGCAGTTCACTTCTGATGGTTGGACTAGTTGTGATAACGCATGGTTCCCACTGGAAAGCGTGGAATGGTGTGTTAGTTGTGGAAGTAATGTTAGTTGCGGTTTTGACTTTTTGTGGGAACCAGGAGAGTTTTTAGACGATGCAACTGTGATGAATCCAACAGTAACAGATTTCTCAGGTGAGGAAACTGAATATGTAATGTTTGTGTCTCCGGTTGGATTTGATAATTGTGCTGCTACAGACACTATGATTGTTTCTCCAAGTTTTGTTCATTCAGTTCAAAATCAACAACCTTCTTGCCTAGAAAACGATGGTATTGTTGTAGTAGGAATTGATGAACCATTAAGTGCGGGAACATTTACGATTGACTTGTTCCAAGGACCTACATTACTTGAATCTGCTCAATATGATGGTAGTGATTATGTAAACCAAAACCTAGGCCCAGGCGACTACACAGTAATTATTTCAGACGACACAGGATGTGAGTATTCATATGATTTCAATATGGCAGACCCTGTGCCTATGGAAATTGAAGTAAGCTCAGATGTAGTTATCTGTCAATCTGCGTCTACAACTTTAGAGGGTTGGTCAGATCAAGACCTCACGAATTCTTGGTCTTATAATTGGGTGAATTCTCTTACAGGTGATACTGTGACTACAACTGACGGTACATTTGTTGCAAGTCCAGGTTCTAGTACAGTTTACACTGTGTTTGCTACTGATCCTAATGGATGTCCATCAGCTGATGAAGTTATTAATGTAAATGTACTTGGGGAGCTTGTAGCTGATCTTCAGGGCACAGATTTTATTTGTAGTGGGGAAGAAGCACAACTTGATGCAAGTGGGTCATTTGGTGGCTCGGGTTCTGGTTATACATATTCTTGGCTTTGGGAGGGAAATCCACTTGGTAATTTAAGCGGTGATCAAGTGTCTAACTCTCCACCTTCAACTGGTGAATATTGTGTAATAGTAAATGACGACTGTGAGACTCCACCTGCAACTGCTTGTATGGAGGTTACGATTGAAACACCAATTGTTGTCGACTTTGAAGCAGATACCACTGTTGCGTGTGGATCGGGTGCTTTTGCGTTTACTAATCTTATAGACCCGTCATTAATTACAACGACTTTATGGGACTTTGGTGATGATCAATATGCTGCTGAATTAAATACTACTCATATCTATCCTAATACAGGTTTCTATGACGTTGGATTGACTGTTACCTCACTTGCAGGTGGATGTGAATACGAAGGAGTTAAGGAAGCATACATTAGTATTTATCCATTGCCAGATGTTGGTTTTCTTGCTAACCCTCAGCCAACAAGAGTTCCTCACACGACGATTACATTTGACGGAGTACAAAGTGAAAATGTAGTGTCTTGGTTATGGACGTTCAATACGTTCAATCCTCTTGGATTTGCGATAGAGGAAGATCCGGTGTTTACTTTCCCATATGATGTAGGTGGTTTCTATCCTGTAACATTAGAAGTGGAAGATGTGTTTGGTTGTACAAATTCTGTTACAAGAGAAATTGAAATCAGAGATATTTTCAACCTTTATATTCCGTCTTCATTTACTCCCAATAATGATGGCACAAACGATGCATTCTTTGTTTATGGATCTGATATTAATCCTGATAAGTTTGAACTTCAGATTTATAACAGATGGGGAGAGATCGTTTTCGAAACGACTGATATTACTCAGCCTTGGTTAGGCCAAGTTGGTGATGATGGTAATCATTATTCTGCAAATAGTACATATATGTACCGTGTAGAAGTTCACAGCTTAAGTGAAGAGGCGATAAGAAGGGAGGTGTTCGGACATGTAATGATAATCCGATAATACCTAGATAGAATTACTCCTTAGGGAGTAATTCATCCATAGTTGCTGTAGCTACACTATGATAGTTTTTTCTAGCCTTGTTGTAATAAATATCTAAAGCCATTTCGATTTGGCCTGTTTCTTTCATAGCTCTGTAAAGTGGAGTTAGAAATTTCCTTCTACCGACATTCACTAAGAACGTTTCGAGCCTTTCATATGAGTCAGTGTGATTCTTTCTAATAGCTTGCTCAAGCCAAGCAAAAAGCACTTCGTTATTTCCAATTGAATTAATGCTATAAGCGTTATTTAATTCTGTGATTTGGTCTAAGGTGACATCTTCTCCAAGATTAGTTAGGAATCTGTATCGTTCTTGATACAGCCAGTTTTCCCAATCTAGATCCTCAGTACTCAATTCGCCTGTACTCCAGCTTTTTACAGCTTTATCTACATTTTCTATTCTTTCTGACTTTACAATAGGGCAGTTACTTGGTAGTCCCTTACCGTCAATCCATTCTTCTGTTTTAGTAGAAGCCTTAAGATCATCACTAACTAATAAGTTTTCATTCATGTATGAAATAAAATTGTCAGTATCCATTACTTGAAATGCATGCTTGTCAAAGTATGTCTTTAAGAACTGATCAAAAGTCTCTCTCCCTACAGTTTCCTCTAACATTCTTAGAAACATGTATCCTTTGTCATACGCAATGGCTGTCATTCCATCATCTGGATTTCTGTCCTTAAGATGTAATCTCAAATGTGTGTCATTTGGATTTAAGTCCATAATCTCGTCAACTTCGTCTACAAGACCTTGGTAGCTTAGGCACGCTAGCATTTCGCTGATTTCACGCCCGTACACAGCCTCCATAATTCTCTGTTCGAAGTAGACAGTAAAGCCTTCATTAAGCCAAAAGTCATCCCAAGTTGAATTTGTAACCAAGTTTCCACTCCAACTATGAGCAAGTTCATGTGCTACAAGGCTAACAAGAGATCTGTCACCCGCAATGATTGTAGGTGTAGCAAAGGTTAGTCTAGGGTTTTCCATTCCACCAAAAGGGAAAGCTGCTGGAAGAACTAATAAATCGTAGCGTTCCCAACTGTACTTTCCGTATAGCCCTTCAGCTGCAACTAATAAGTCCTCCATTTCAGAGAATTCATATTCAGCAGCATCAATCAAATCAGGAGTAGCATAAACCCCAGTGTGTTCTCCAACAGATCTGAATTCAACATCCCCAACAGCAAGTGCTAATAGGTAAGATGGAATCGGTTGGTCCATTTTGAATTCATACACCCCAAGATTATTCTTATCAGTTGGATTTTCAGCACTCATTAATGCCATTAAATTGTTTGGCACAGTAACTCTTGCATTGTAAGTAAATCTTACTCCAGGACTGTCTTGGCAAGGAATCCAAGTTCTTGCAAGAATTGCTTGACTTTGTGTGAAAAGAAATGGAGATGAGCCCTCAACCCAAAGGAATGCATCTGCTCCTGGTTGAGTAGAATATGTAATTCCAATCTCTTTTGTTTCTGGAGTAATATTAATTGAAAGAGGCGAACCAATAAATGGCATTTCAGCTCCTATCTCATAAGATCCCTCAGTACCATCAACCGTTACGCTCTCAATATTTAACTCACGGATATCAAAAATTATTCTATCAGCATCTTTAGAAGATGAAATAGAATAAGTAGCAGTAGCTGAAACAGTTCTTTTGTCAAAATCGACATTAGCATCCCATTCTAGGTGTGTGGCAATAGATTCGTTTGGTTTACTAAAGCTGTGGTGATCAGTGGCTCTTTTCATATCTAAAATTGCTTGAGATTTTTTGCTGTTATTAATTGATTCATTAGAGCATCCAATGAGAGAAAGTAGGGTTAATGCTAAAACTAATGTGTTAAATAATCTCATGATAATATTTGTGATTTTGCTCTTGATATGAAAACCAAAACAAGTGTGCCTATTGCTGTTTTAATTAGCAGTCCAGGAATGAAAATGCTGTATATCGTAGTAATTGATATAGTCTTTCCTATAAAAGCTGATTGCCAAAACAACCCAAGAATGAGAATTGAAATCTGACTAATAAAAAGAATAAGAGCGCTTGATATGAATTTAGCCTTTGATAAAAACTTAATTCTTGCAAGGATTTGTACAAGGGAACCAGCTATAAATGCACCAATTGGGAATGCCAGTAAAAACCCTCCATTACTTCCAAACAAATGATTCCAGCCTGACGCACCACCAGCAAAAACACCCAACCCTAATCCGCCTGCAATCAAGTATAAGAAAACAGCAGTCATACCTATTCTCAATCCAAATGCAAGTGCAAACCATACAACTAATAGGGACTGTAATGTTGTTGGTATTTCAGTAATAAAATCTAGTTTAACTGGGCCTAGGTAGCAGATGATGGCTAGAGAAATAGCAATCAATATACTTTCATCTAAGTACTTATTTCCAGTGATTTTAGACACTATCATTACCTAGTGTAAATATTGTTTTCAAGGTTAATGTCAGCTTGCTTTAAATCAGGGTCAAGTACGACTTTAGCAATTTTCTTACCCATGGATGGCACAGTGATATCATAAGTTGGATTTGTCCATGGCCAATCTTCAGCTAATTTTTCATTCCCTTCTAAAGGTCTGTTTCCACGCATTATTACAAGTGGAATGTGGTATTGTATATAATCACCGTCTTCAAATTCAACTAATAAATCCTGAGGCATAGGCATTGCGCCAATTCTTTCTAAAGTAATAGTTGTTGTCATTACTTCAGATTTCACTTCTTTTACTGCATAGTCTATTGTGTGCGTAGTATTCATGAAATACTGGAAATACCAGTCTAGTTCAAGATCACTTGTCCTTTCCATTGATCTTTTAAAATCATTTGGACCTGGGTGTTTAAATGACCAATCAGAGAAATACTTTCTCATACCCTCGTTTCTGAGAGAATCGCCTAAAATCGCGCCTAACTGGTTCATTAAGACTTCACCTTTAGAATACGCTGCCACACCGTAAGCTCTGTTAGTGGTGTAGTGATCTGCGTGAGTGATAAGAGGCTCTTCGTTGCCAGATTTGGCTTGGCCTAGATAGCTCTTGTAAGCCCAGCTATGCTTTCCACCTTGCATAGGCTCTACATTTTCTCCCTCAGTTGAAAAGCTAGGAAGAATCTCCATGCATTCAGACTCAATCCATGAAGTGAATCCTTCATCCATCCATTCATACAGGCTTTCATTCGTAGCTACAAGAGCTTGGAACCATGAATGAGCCATTTCGTGTACTGTAACCCCAACAAGGCTAGGAAGCTTTCTGTTAGCTGTAACGAGTGTAATCATAGGATATTCCATTCCTCCATCTCCACCTTGAATTACAGTGTATTGAGGGTAGGGGTATTGGCCTACAAATTCATTGAAGAATCTCATTGCGCTTGAAGCAAAACGTGGAAGTTCCTTCCAGCTTTTGTTGTATTCCTTATTTGGTTGGTAAATGAAGTTCATTTCAATTCCATCTACCATCTCAGTGTGGACTTTAAAGTCTTGATCTGCAGCCCATGCAAAGTCTATAACATTTTCAGCAATAAAATGCCACTTGCCTGTCTTTTTGGCTTCTTGTCTAGAAGATTTCAGCATTCCAGTGCCTCCAACTTCATATCCAACAGGTAGATTGATTGTCACATCGAAATCTCCCCAAACCCCATGGAATTCACGGCCGATATACGGGTTTGAATGCCATCCATGATGGTCGTATTCGCAGATTTTAGGAAACCATTGAGTCATGCTGAATTCAACGCCTTCCTTGTTCATCCATCCGCTACGTCTGATCTGCCTAGGCACTTGTGCAGTCCAATTCAAAGACAGCTTACAAGTAACGCCCGATCGAAGTGGGGCAGGAAGAGTTGCGATTAAAATTGTTCCATCCTCTTCGATTTGACAAGGCATTCCATTCATTGACATGGCACCTGGCTTAATCCATCCCCATTCATCTGCTGGCAATTCAACTATCCTAGACCCAACTCTTCTATCTGGATCTTCGATATTTCTAGACCTAACATCCATCATGCTACCGGGCTGGAATGCATTGAAAAATGTATGCATAAAGATTTTATCTAAATCGTCAGGACTATTGTTTGTATACATAATTGACATAGACCCAGTGTATTGGTGTTTTTCTACGTCAACATTTATGTCCATAGTGTAGTCAGCTTTCTGTTGCCAACCAGGATATTGACACCACGCAGAAAAGCCAAACACCAATGTAACTGCAGTTGTAAATAAGACTTTTAATACTCTTTGCATTTGAATAATTTATTCGTTTTCACCCTTCGTCACTTCAGAGC
Source organism: Methanobacteriota archaeon (assembly GCA_002723115.1). Classification (GTDB taxonomy): domain Bacteria; phylum Bacteroidota; class Bacteroidia; order Flavobacteriales_D; family Sanyastnellaceae; genus UBA974. The sequence goes on from PBNL01000056.1 coordinate 10,086, forward strand.
ACTCTAAGGTCGGGTCTATTTTATAAATCATAGACCTTTTTAAAGCAATTCGTGGATTTAAGTAATTAAGAAATCGATCAGCTCTTGTAGGCCCAAATTGACTTACGTATTCCATACTTTGATAAGCTTCCTTAAATTCAGCTACATATTCACCCAAATGAGAGTCTCCAACAAAAACCAAATAGTTTGGCTTAACTATACTCTCATCGTGGCAATGTTTGATTCTTTGGTCTTTTACAACTGTGCCTTCATCTGCTACAGTGTAACTAATCCAACTATCTAAATAGTATCTAGGAGGAAAGGCACTGCCATCAGTCTTAACATATAGGAAACTCTCAACATCACCTGCTTCCCTGAGGAAATTCATTGCTTTGAGCTGACTTGTGTTCTTTGAAGTAACTGTTAAAGGAGCTAGGAGAATAACATTAATGATTATACTCAGTGAGATTAATGCCCTTGAAAGCGTTTTATTCCGTTCTTCATTATGCCAAACCAATGTTCCAACTATTATTATATATGGTAAAGCAGGAATGATGAATCTCTCTTGCTTGTTTGGAAATAGAGAATGGAAAACGATGAAGGCAAGTGAAGGAAGAACTAACCAAGCGTACTTCTTTACGCTTTTCAAATACCCGTAAAAGAAAAAGAATGAAATAGGAGGGGCAGCCATCATTAAGATTACAAACAAGTAAGTGAATATGCTTCCTTGAGGATATTCGCTAGAACTATTTAAGTTGTACTCTATATAAGCTCTTAATTGAGCAAAAGGCTCACCCCATAAATAGATGTCTGTGGGGATTTGGGTTAATGCGAAAAAAAACAGGGCAGATATACCTGTAATAATGCTATTCCAAATCCAACCCTTCTTACTAGTCATAGCAAAAGCAGCAACAAGTCCCAATCCCATTATTCCCACTTGATATCGAAGCCCAGTAGCGATACCCAAAAACATCCCCGCAATAACAAGAGTTTTAGTAGTCCACTCGTGTTTAGTTAAAATCCATGAAAATGCTAATAATGGAATAATGCAAGTAACTTCAACAAGCTGGTGTACACTTAGTAGAGGTGTCCAAGCTAGACCTGCCATCATAAACCCAACCCAAATAGCTGGCTTAATGCCTCCAATTTTTTCTGAAATCTTATAAGCTAATACTAAGGGGATTAAACTTAAAAGTCCATGAATTAATCTTAGAATTAAGGCTTTTTGGTTTGGATTAGAAAATCCTAAAAACTCAACAAACTCAAAATATAGATAATGAATTGAAGAGTAAAATAAATTGGCATAATGTGGGGTAGGAGTCCTACCAAGTTCTTCCTGAGACCAGGGAAGCCAATTGTTGTAGTCTTCACCGTCAGCCCAGCTAGCAGAAGATTCTACTACCCAAAAGTGATCATCATGCATCAAATACCCCTCTGAGTAAAAAGCAGAAATAATTCTAAGGCATAAAGCAAAAAGAATGATCTGTAATAGAGGGCTTTTGGGGTTCATAGCTCAGATCCTAGTGCTAGCATTTTCAAGACAACAACGGCAGCATCTGTGCCTTTGTTGCCATGCTCTCCACCAGATCTAGCACGAGTTTGTTCTTCATTGTCATCTGTAAGAACACAAAACGATACAGGCTTGCCTGTTTTAAGGTTTACATCCTTTATTCCTTGGGCTGCAGCTGAACACACATAGTCGAAATGTGCTGTCTCACCTCTTATTACACTTCCAATAGCGATAACACCATCAAGATCTAATTTCTCAGATTCAAGCATCATCTGAGCACCAAGTGGTAATTCATAACTACCAGGCACCCATTTTACTGTAATTGAGCTTTCAGGAACACCTGATTGTAAAAGAACTTCAACAGCGCCTCTCATCATTGCTTCAGTAAATTCTTTGTTCCACTCTGAAACAACGATGCCCACTTTGAAGCGGGCACCGTTGGGTAATTCATTAGAATCATAAGAGCTTAGATTTTTACCAACCGTAGCCATTCAAAATCAATTATAATGAAGCTTGAAGAGCTTGAGCTGTCTTGAATAGACGGCTGTTCGGATGATCTTCAACAATGTGGTTTAGCACATCCTTTGCCTCGCTGTTATTTCCTAATTCGATTAGAACAAGAGCGCGCTTGTAATGGAAGTTAGCAGCAATTGCTTTGGCAGCTAGACCAGCGTCAGCAGCATCAGCAGCATCCTCAAAATACGGCTCTGCACTAGCATAATCTCCCATGTCAGTGTAACAATCGCCAATACCTGCTAGAGCAAATGGCTTTATAATATCGTCGTTTAAATCAACTTCTTGAAAAGCAGTAATTGCTTCTTCAAATAATCCAGCATCTCTGTTTGAAACACCGATTAAGTAAGCAGCTCTAGATGCAGCATAAGTTCCAGAATGATCGTTTAAAATCTCTTCTAGTCCAGCACTTACACCATCTCCATATAAAGCATAGTCTATTGAGTCCTTAGAAAAGTAGTGCTCAGCTGTAAACATAGCGAGCTCGGCATTCTTTTCATTTACATCAACAACTAAGTACTTGTAAGCAGCTGAAAGTAATACTATTCCTGCAGCAGCACCTAATATGATTGTTAGTGTAGATCTGTTCTTGTCTACAAATTGTTCAGTCTTTGTGTAAACCTCATCAACGTTGATTAGGTTTTCGTCGTTTGCTTTTTTCTTCGCCATTTTTTATTCCTTTAGTAGGATACAGGGCGCAAAAATAAGAAATTCGCACTATGCATTTAAAATCTCTTCACTTGATTAATTTCAAAAACCACAAAGGAGGGGATTTATCGTTCTCAAAACAGGTTAATTGTTTACTAGGAGATAATGGTTCAGGAAAGACAAATATCCTTGATGCACTTCATTATCTATGCTTTTGTAAAAGCTATTTTAACCCTATAGACTCCCAAAACATAAATCACGATCAGCAATTCATGTTGGTTAAGGGAGAGTTTGATAGACTGGGTAAAAAAGAGCAGGTTAGCTGTGGAGTAAAGAAAGGGTCGAAGAAGGTTTTCAAGAGAAATGATAAGCAATACAAAAGGTTGATGGATCACATCGGTCGTTTTCCAGCTGTAATAATTGCACCAGATGACAGCGAACTAATTCAAGGAGGTAGTGAGGTGAGAAGGAAGTTTCTGGATATAGTTATTTCTCAATATGATAAAAATTACTTAGAAGCCCTTATGAGCTATAATAAAGCTTTAGTCCAAAGGAATAACTTATTCAAGTATTTTGCTGAAAACAGGGTTTGGGATGTGGAAATGATAGAGCCTTGGGATAACAAAATGGCTCCATTAGCTATTCAAATTTCTAAGGCACGCAGGGATTTCATAGAAAAATTCACTCCTGTATTTAATTCCACATATGAGGAAATTAGTAATGGGGTTGAGAATGTTAGCCTTGGATATAATTCAAGGGTTACTGGTGAGGAAAAGGATTTTTTAGAATTGTTGGAAAACGCAAGGGGTGATGATAGAAGGTTGAGGAGAACTACAACAGGTGTTCACAGGGATGATTTGGTCTTTAAAATCCATGGGTATCCAATGAAAAAATTTGGATCTCAAGGCCAACAAAAGACATACTTAGTTGCATTAAGATTAGCTCAATTATCATTCTTGGAGAAGGCTACAGGTGTTAAGCCAATTTTATTGCTCGACGACATCTTTGATAAAATTGACGAAAAGAGAGTGAAAGCATTGATGAATAGAGTGACAAATGGAAGTTTTGGGCAGGTATTTATTACAGACACTCATTTAGGGAGGATACCTGAAATGTTTAAAACAACTGGAACAGATGTTAATGTCTTTGAAGTAGTAGACGGAGAAGTGAATACCTTGGCGTCGTGAAACAGAGAACGCCCAAGAGATCCCAAAAAAGACGCAACTTCTACGGAAAGGCAAATCGTGAGAGCACTATGCCTTTAGCCAATGTGATTGATAAGTTTTTGAAGGCTCACAGGATGAATTCAAAGCTTGATCAAGTAGAGGTGGTGCTTGCTTGGAAAGAGGTCTTTGGAGATGTGATAAATAAGAAAACTAGGCATCTAAAGCTTAGTGGAAATGGATTGTTAATTGCAACTCTTAACAGCGGTCCGCTAAAAGAGGAATTTTCTCTTAACAAGGAAAAAGTAGTCCAAATGATAAATGACCACCTCAAAAGAGAGGTTGTTAAAGGAGTTAGAATTAGATAACTCTTGAGTATTTTCACAACATGAAAAAAAGTTGGATTCTTTCAGTAATTATTTTGAGTGTGTTGCTTTCCGCTTGGATTGCAACTCCGCGCCATTATCACTCTGAATCAAATCCATATCACAGCAGGGTTTTTGTTTCAGCATACGGTGGCTTGCCAGACACTTTGAATAGCATGTTTACAGGTTCTGGAAAATGTGCAGGATGTCATGCTACTGACCCGAATGATTATGCATCTATCGTAGGCCAAACCTTCCCAGCACTTCCCATGCCAGACGGCCATGACGTAAACCCTACAGATATGTGGAGGAGCTCAATTATGGCTAATAGTGCTAAGGATCCGTTTTGGCGTGCAAAAGTCACTCACGAAGTGGCTGTAAACCCGTCACACCAAGCAGAATTAGAAGATAAGTGCACTTCATGCCATGCCCCATTGGGTCATTTTGCTGCACATAATGATGGCTATGATCACTACTCTTTAGAAATGCTTGTGCAGGATAGTTTAGCCTTAGATGGTGTGTCTTGTGTTGCTTGCCATCAACAATCATTAGATAGCTCAGGTGTGTCCTTTAGCGGAAACATGCATTTTGATTCAGCGATTATATATGGTCCATATGGTCTTGGTAAGGATGAACCGCCTCTTTACGATCTTCCAATGCTGACATATTCGAATTACTTGCCGATGTATGGAGCTCATATTGAAGAGTCTAAAATATGTGCAGATTGTCATTCACTTATTGTTAATTCAGTTGATCTTGAAGGTAACTATACAGGGATTGAATATGTTGAACAAGCAACTTATCATGAATGGATTAATTCAGTTTTTTCAGGTCAAGGAGTAGACCTTCCAGAGGATGCAGATGAATTTGAAGCTACATGCCAATCATGCCACATGCCTAGAATTGAAGATCCAGTAATTATTTCATCAGGGTATGCATTTCTTGAGCCTAGAACTCCATATGGCCTCCATCAGCTTGCAGGAGCAAATACTGCTATGTTGGAGATTATGAGAGATAACCTTGAAGAACTTGGTTTAACTGCATCTGTTGAGCAATTTGATAGTACTCTAAAGTGGACACAAGAGCTTTTGACTGATAATACAATTGATTTAGAAATTCTAAGTACCAGTTGGAATGATATAATTCCTGGAGAAGATGCATATGAAGTTGTTATAAAATTAAGAAATAAGGCAGGTCATAAGTTTCCCTCAGGATATCCTTCTAGAAGAGCATTTGTTGAGTTTTTAATTACTGACGCACAAGGTCAAACTGTTTTTCATAGTGGGAAACTGGATCCTTCAGGATCTAGTATACTTAATGCTGATGAGGTTGGTTTAAGTGGTTATGAACCTCACTACGATATTATTAATTCAGAAGAACAAGTTCAGATTTATGAAGTTGTTGATGGTGATGTTACAGGTAATCCAACGAATATTCAAGAACGCGCTGCAATTAAATTAAAAGATAATAGACTCGTTCCTTATGGTTTCAGTATGAATCATAGTGTTTATGATACAACGAGTATAGTTGGTGAAGCTATTTACGATCCTAATTTTAACATAAACGGGTCTATGACAGGAACAGGGTCCGATAATGTTATTTATTCTATACCCACTGAATATTTTGGCTCTGAATCAAACTTTAATCTTATGGTTAATGTTTGGTATCAGAGTATGCCGCCGAGATGGGTTGATAGCATGTTTGACTATGATACTCCAGAAATAGAGTTGTTTCAAAGCTTGTATGATGAGCATGGAGCTGCTCCAATTCTAATCGCATCTGACAGTGCTGATTTGTTCCTTGTAAACGCTTTAGAAAATGTTGATGTAAAGCCTGTTGCAACTATTTTTCCAAACCCATCATTTAACGGCTTCACTACTCTCAATTGGAGTGGTTTGCAGGGCCAAAAAATCTACGAAATTTTCAATTCTTCTGGATCAAGGGTAGACGCAGGTAGCTTAGTTGGTAATTCGGGGTCTGTAGAATTAGAACTGCCTCTGGCAAGCGGAATGTACCTAGTTAAGATTCACCATGCAGATGGTGTGATCACTAGAAGAGTAGCTAGGAAGTAATTACAGATTCTCGTTAGCAAGGTTAGCTAAGTCTGAACGCTCGCCCTTCTCTAGAGTAATGTGACAGTAAAGATCCTTCCCTTTAAGCCTGTCGATAACGTAAGTAAGACCGTTTGACTGCTCGTCTAGATAAGGAGTGTCTATTTGTCTTACGTCACCTGTTAGAATGATTTTAGTATTCTCTCCAGCTCTTGTGATAATGGTTTTAACCTCGTGTGGTGTGAGGTTTTGGGCTTCATCAACAATGAAAATAACATTAGAAAGAGATCTTCCACGGATATATGCTAGCGGACAAATTTGAATCTTCCCCTGCTCACGCATTTCCTCAATGACCCTGTATTTCCTTTCGTTAGGGCCAAACTGATTCCTTATGTAATTCAAATTATCCCAAAGAGGTTGCATGTATGGATTCACCTTTTCTTCAGCATCACCTGGTAAGAAACCAAGGTCTCTATTGCTGAGTGCAACAATTGGGCGGGCGAGTATTATTTGATCGTATTGATTTCTCTGCTCTAATGCCCCAGCTAGTGCTAGTAATGTTTTTCCAGTTCCAGCAACACCACAAATAGTCACAAGGTTGACATCAGGGTTTTGGATTGCATGCAGCGCAAAGGCTTGCTCAGCATTCTTAGGTTTGATTCCATATGAGTAGCCTTTGTCCACTCTTTCTATCATTTTTTTGCTCTCATTAAAGTAGCCCAATGCACTCGAAGAGCAATTCTTCATAATGTAGAAGTGGTTGTTTGAACGCTGATCACCAAGAACACTGATTTTTTTAGATTTTCCAGCGACATACATTTTGCGGATCACTTCAGCATCCATTCCATCAATAGTAGTCTTTCCCGAGTAGACAAACCTCATGTCTTTTACCTTTCCAGTCTTGTAATCTTCTGCAGGAAGTTGTAATGCCTTTGCTTTTAGGCGCAGGTTGATGTCTTTTGAAACTAGAGTTACTACCGAGTCTTTTTCGATCTTTTGTAAACTAATAGCTGCATCTAATATTCTGTGGTCATTAGTCTTTTTGCCAAAAACTTTATCGGCTTCACTCTCGTGTTTAGGATCCTGTAGAATAATCCTCATTTCTCCACCACTACCATTTTCTAATGGTATCCATTCTTGAAGCATATGACCTTTGCTTAGCTTGTCAATAATTCTAATTGATTCACGAGCTTCATAATGCTTTGTCTCATTTCCAACTTTAAAGTTGTCGAGTTCTTCTAATACAGTAATAGGAATGGCGACTCTATTGTCTTCGAAATTGTTTATAGCACTATGGTCATAAATCAGCACACATGTATCAAGAACAAAAATCTTCTTCTTTACGTTCTTAGACTTCTTCTTAGTCTTTCCGATCTCTGGAGATTGCGCTACTGCTGCCATGAAGTACTCATAGTTACCGGGCGTATCTAGTTTCTGCCGTTGCAAAATGAAAGCACCCGCATTAAACAAAATTTCTCCAATTAAGTTAGGGACTAGAAATAGGGGTTTCGTCAGGCTTCATTCATCAGTTCTTAACACACCCTATGATGATAATTTTTTTATCCAATAATTACTTGGGTTTCAAGCCCAAATTTTTTTAATGTGGAAAAATTTCATTGTCATCTGCCTCCTCATCTTCGTCTGAAGTAAAGACTTCTATAAGACCATCCGGCACCTCGACCTTTAATGCTTTTTTCTCTCTGTCTACCAGTATTTTAAAATCTTTAGGTAGAGGTAATATCAAATCTGTATTGCCATTTTCAACTTCCAACATAGGGTAAGGACCGTGATCTAGTACTCGAATGATTTGGCCTAAACATTCATCTCCTTTTAAATCAAAAACATCCCAACCTTCAACTTCGTGAAAGTAAAAATGATTCTCATCAAGCTTCGGAAGCTCATTAATAGGTAGGTAAATATTTTTACCACAAAGTGACTTGGCTTTTTCCTCTGAATCAATACCCTCAATTGTAGCCACAAATCTGTCTTTATGAGGCTTAAGCTTGGTGATTAGATATGGAATAAGCCCAGTTCTTTCTTCAACCCAAACCATCTTAATTCCCTTATATGGACTAGTATCATCTACATCCATCCATAAAACAACCTCACCAAAATATCTAAATGGTTTGGTAATCTTACCTAGTTGAAAACAATCTTGAATGTTCATTGTGATGATTTGGCTTGCAATTTAAACCAAACAATAAGGGCCGCCTCTCGGCAGCCCTTATAAATATCTGTTTAAAAGAATTACTCTTCTTCTTTCTTTTCTTCCTCAGCTGGTGCCTCTTCAGCAGCAGCTTCAGGCGCAGCTTCCTCAGCTGGAGCCTCTTCAGCAGCAGCTTCAGGCGAAGCTTCCTCAGCTGGTGCCTCCTCAGCTGGTGCCTCCTCAGCTGGTGCCTCCTCAGCTGGTGCCTCCTCAGCTGGTGCCTCCTCAGCTGGTG